>DASWOO010001228.1:0-11112 GCA_036404335.1 Kofleriaceae bacterium | reverse complement strand
AGGCCGGGGTCGCGAGCTCGAGCGCCAGGGTCGACCAGAACCCGCTGAACGCAACGCTGAGCAGGGCCTGCGCGAGGGCCGCGCGGCGCAGCGCAGGCAGCTCGCGTGCGAGCTTGATCATCGAGAGCAGCAGCGCGCCGTACGACTCGCTCGCGGTCGGAGGGAACGCCGGCAGCCGGGCGCGCGCCACCACGGCGAGCGCCGCGATGCTGACCGCGGCGCCGGCGAACACCAGGCGCCAGCCAAACTGCGAGGCCGCCGTGCCGCTGACGAACCGCGACAGCAAGATGCCGAGCAGGAGGCCGGTCATCACGGTGCCGACGACCTTGCCGCGGCTGGCGTCGGGCGCCATCGCCGCGGCCGCCGGCACGAAGTCCTGGGCGATCGTCGCGAACAGGCCGATCAGCAGGCTCGCGGCGCACAGCGCGACGATCGACGGCGCGACCGCGGCTCCGACCAGCGCGAGGATCAGCGCGATCGACTTGAGCAGGATCACGCCGCGGCGCTCGAACCGGTCGCCGATCGGCGCGAACAGCACGATGCCGGCCGCGTAGCCGAGCTGGGTCAGCATCGGCACGTAGCCGACCTCCGCCGGGCTGGCGTGCAGCTCCGTGGCGATCGTGTGCAGGATCGGCTGGTTGTAGTAGATGCCGGCGACGGTCAGCCCCGCGCCGGCGGCGAGCAGGCCCACTGGCGGCCGTGAATCACGGTCCACCGCGGGTTCGAGCGAGCGAGTCATGGTGGCGCCCACCATGCCGCCACCGCTGCCGCGCCGGTAGCCGCGGCAGGCAAGAATTCCGGGCGCTCGCGAGCCCGAGCGCCGTTCGGTCCCCGCGGACCACCGCTCGCGGCGAGGACCTGCCGCTGCCTGCGCCGGTCCCGGTCCGGGCGCCGGGCCGGGTACGCTCCGCGCGCCGATGTCTCGCACCCCCCTCGCCTTCGCGCTCGCGCTGCTGATCGCGGCGCGCGCCTCGGCCAACGAGCTGCCCGCCAACCCGCTGTTCGAACCGCGCAGCGTGGTCGCCGAGCCAGCGCGCGGCCCGATCACGCTCGACGGCGTGCTCGACGAGCCCGCGTGGGCGACCGCGCAGCCCGGCGAGCGGTTCATCCAGCAGGACCCGCAGCCCGGCCAGCCGTCCACGCTGCACACCAGCTTCCGCGTGCTGTTCGACGACGACGCGCTCTACATCGGCGTCCGGCTCGACGACCCCGCGGCCCAGGCGATCCAGGCCCCGCTCGGCCGCCGCGACAACGAGACCAACGCCGACTGGTGCTTCGTCGAGATCGACAGCCGACGCGACCGCCGCACCGCGTTCTCGTTCGGCATCAACCCGGCGGGCATGCAGGTCGACGGCATGTTCGTCAACGACACCAGCTACGACGCGTCGTGGAACGCGGTGTGGCAGGCCGCGACCCGGACCGACGCGCGCGGCTGGACCGCCGAGTACCGCATCCCGTTCTCGGTGCTCGCGTTCACCGCCGGCGACGGCGCGACCATGCGCTGGGGCATCAACGTCTACCGCAGCAACCCGCACACCGGCGAGGTCTCCAACTGGTCGCCGCGCGTGCCGCAGCTCGCCGGCGTGGTCTCGCAGTTCAACGAGCTGGTCGTCGCCGCCGCGCCGCACGTCCGCCGGATCGACGTCACGCCGTACGCGCTGGTCCAGGCCGCGCGCGGCCCCGGCACCGCCAGCACCGCGCGCGCCGGCGCCGACGCCGACCTCGGGATCACGCCCGGGCTCACGCTGTCGGCGACGGTGCTGCCCGACTTCGGCCAGGTCGAGGCCGATCCGACCCAGCTGAACCTGACCACGTTCGAGCTGTTCCAGACCGAGCGCCGGCCGTTCTTCACCGAGGGGCTCGACGCGTTCCGGTTCGACACCTCGCTGCCGCTGGTCAGCCGCGACGACTCGTTCGCCGACGAGGCCGCGTTCTACTCGCGGCGGATCGGCCGCGGCGCCGAGCTCGCCGTGCCCGACGGTGCCACCGCGCCGCTCGCGACCAACATCCTCGGCGCGGCCAAGCTGTTTGGCCGCAGCACCAGCGGCTGGCGCGCCGGCGTGCTCGCCGCGGCCTCCGGCAACGCCGACGCCAGCCTGGCCGACGGCACCCCGGTCGCCGTCACCGCGCCTGCCGCCTCGGCCGTCGCCCGCGTGGTGCGCGAGTCCCAGGACGGCAACGCCGCGTTCGGCCTGTTCGCCAGCGAGCTGCACCGCATGCTCGACGCCCGGCTCGCCGATCAGCTGACCCGCGACGCCAGCGCGCTCGGCGCCGACGCCCGGATCCGCTGGGCCGACCAGACCTACGAGGCGCGGACCTGGGTGCTGGCCAGCGATCAGACCGGCCGCGCCGCCGCGATCACCCGGCTGGCCGAGGAGCCGTGGCATAACCTGGCGCGGGTCGACGCGCCGCGCCTCCACCTCGATCCCGGCGCGACCCAGCTGACCGGCCTGTCGTCCGAGGCCCGGCTCGCGCGGGTCGGCGGCAACTTGCTGTGGAGCGTCTCGGCGCGCGCGATCTCGCCGGGCTTCGACGTCAACGGCCTGGGCTTCCAGCGCAACTCCGACTGGGCGCTCGCCGCCGGTCAGTGGAGCTACACGATGTACCCGGGGGGCGCGCTGCGCAGCTGGCAGGTCGGCAGCGACAACCTCGGCGTCGGCTGGAGCTGGGCCGGCGAGCGCCGCGCGGCCGTGGTCGACGGCTACGTCCGGTTCGACTTCGCCAACTACTGGGACCTGATGGTGACCGCCGAGCACGAGCTGTCGGTCCGATCGACCGAGTGGCTGCGCGGCGGCCCGGCGCTGGCGCTGCCGCCGCGCGAGAGCGTCAAGCTCAGCGCGCACACCGACTCGCGGCGCACGACGTACGCTGGCCTCGACGCGCTCGCCGTCACCGAGCCGGGCAGCGGCTCGTTCGAGCTGAGCGCCACGCCGAGCCTCGACTTCCGCATCTCCGATCACGTCGCCGGCATCCTCGCCGCGACCTACAGCGACCAGGTCGTGGGCTGGCAGCCGGTCGCCGGCGCCGGCCAGCTCACCGACAGCGACCTGCCCGCGGCGCCGGCCGACACCTACCTCGTCGGCCGCCTGCACCAGCGGACCGTGTCGCTGTCGCTCGAGACCGACATCGCGATCTCGCCGCAGCTGATCGTCCAGCTCTACGCCCAGCCGTTCGCCACCGTCGGCCACTACGGCCGCTACGCCCTGCTCGCCGACCCGCGCGCCGATCGCGCGGCCGACCGGTTCTCGCCGCTCCTCGCCGGCGAGCTCGGCGGCGACGCCGACACCCTGATGATCCGGCGCGGCACCGCGTTCTCGATCGCCCGGCCCGACGGCGTGTCGCGCACGCTGATCGCCAGCGCCGTCGCGCGCTGGGAGCTGCGGCCCGGCTCGTTCCTGACGGCGGTGTGGAACCACCGCGGCGAGACCGCGACCAGCACCCAGGCCGGCCGGCTCGGCGGCCAGCTCGGCGGCGTGCTGGCCGAGCCCGGCGCCGACGTGTTCCTGATCAAGCTCGGCTGGCGCTTCGCCCCGTAGCGGCGGGGCGCCGGGGCCCGCTTCATGCTCGCGAACGTCGCCCCCGCTCGAGCGCGCCGCCGCGGACTGGCTAGCCTGGCGCCCCGAGCAGCTTCTCGAGCGCCTCGCGCCGCCGCCGGCTGACCGGCAGCCGCGTCCCGGTGGCGAGCACGACGTCCAGCTCGCTGCCGCCGTGGTGCAGCTCGCGGATCCGGGCGACGTTGACCATGGCGTTGCGGTGGATCCGCACGAAGCGCGCCGGGTCGAGCTCGGCCTCGAGCGTGGCCAGGCTCTGGCGCACGACGTGGACGGCGTCGCCGACGTGCAGCGCGGCGCAGTAGTCCTGCGCCTCGATCCAGTCGATGTCGGCGACCGCGATCACGCTCGAGCGATCGCCGAGCCGGGCGACCAGCCGCTCGCGCGGCCGCGACGCGCTGCCGACCGCAGGGCCGACCGCCGGGCCGGCGACCATCGCGAGCATGCGCCGGCCGAGCTCGCCGGCCTCGCGGTCGGCGATCCGCTGGCGCAGCCGGGCGAGCGCGGCGTCGAACCGCGCCGGGCCGACCGGCTTGAGCAGATAATCGAGCGCGTGGGCCTCGAAGGCGCGGACCGCGAAGCTGTCGTGGGCGGTGACGAAGATCGTCGGCGGGGGCGCGCGCAACCCGGCGATCACGTCGAAGCCGTCGAGCTCGGGCATCTGCACGTCGAGCAGCAGCACGTCGGGCGCGAGCCGGTCGACCAGCGCGATCGCCTCGGGCCCGTCGCAGGCCTCGCAGCACAGCGCCAGATCGGCGTGGCGCGCAATCAGCTGGCGCAGGGCGAGCCGGCCGAGCGGCTCGTCGTCGGCGAGCACGACCCGCAGCGCGCGCTCAGCCATGCGCCGCCGTCCGGATCGGCAGCTCGATCGCCGCGGTGGTCGTGGCCCCGACCGTCGCCAGCGCCAGCGCGCCGCGCGCGCCGTACAGCCGCGCCAGCCGGTCCCGCGTGTTGCGCAGCCCGACGCCGGTCGCCGCGGCGAGCGAGAAGCTCGGCGCCACGCCGGGCCCGTCGTCGCACACCGTCAGCTCGAGCTGGCCGCCGCGCCGGGTCGCCGTGATGTCGAGCCGGCCGGCCCGGGTGCGGCGCGCGATGCCGTGCTGCAGCGCGTTCTCGACGAGCGGCTGCAGCACCAGCTGCGGCACCAGCGCGTCGCGCACGCTGTCGTCGATGCTCCAGCCGACCTGCAGCCGCGCGCCGAACCGGATCCGCTGGATCTCCAGGTACGTCTCGAGCAGCGACAGCTCCTCGCGCAGCGGGACCTCCTGCGGCGCGTCGCCGCGCAGCAGCTGGCGCAGCAGGTCGCCGAGCAGGACCAGCACCTGCGCGGTGCCCTCGGCGTCGCCGGCGCGGGCCAGCGCGACCGCCGCGTTGAGCGTGTTGAACAGGAAGTGCGGCTGGAGCTGGGCGCGCAGCGCGCCGAGCTGGGCGTAGGCGAGCTGGGCCTCGAGCTGGGCGCGGCCGAGCTCGGCGACCCGCCGGCGCCGGGCCGCGTCGATCGCGATGCCGGTCGCCAGCACCCCGGCGTAGAACAGCGGCTGGTACGGCAGCCAGTCGATGATGCCCATCGACAGCCGGTCGCCGAGCGTCATCGGATCTGGCCCGTGGTGCACCGCCGCGCCGAGCCCGCCGTTGATCAGGCCGTAGCCAAGGCCGACCGCGATCGCCGCGGCGATGTGGCCCGCGAGCCGCCGGCCGCGCACCGATCCGGCATCCGCGCGCGCCAGGACCGCCGCCGACACCGGGATCCAGATCGCCCACGGCAGCGCCTCGTGCACCGCGATCCGCAGCAGCGCGTGCGGCGCGCCCGAGTCATCGTAGTAATAGCCCTGCAGCGCGAGCATGATCGCCGGCACCGCCCAGACCGCGGTCAGGAGCCAGAGCCGGCGGGCGCGGGTCACCCGACGAGCATAGCGCGGCCGGGCTACGGATGCGCGCCGATGATCGCGAACGACTTGAGCTGCATGGTCACGCCGAAGCTGTAGACCGAGTGGCTGCTGCCGTCGCGCGGCACGACGTTCGAGGCGCCGCTCAGGGTCGCCGTCACGCCGTCGGGGCCGACGACCAGGCAGTTGTACGTCGTGCCGTGCCGGGTCTCGACCAGCCGGTACTCGCTGTTGACCGACCAGCCGAACGCCGTGCTCTTGGTCAGGTTCCTGGTGGGGCCGGTCATGTTGACCTCCTCGAGGAAGATCGTGCCCGAGCCGTTGCTGCCCTGATCCACGCCGCAGTCGACGCCGCGGTTATTGTTGGCATCCCAGAGCTCGAGGCCAACGAAGTGATCGGCGGCGTCGCCGGTCAGCGCGGTCGGCCGGAACACCGCCGTGAACGCGAAGTTATCGATCGGCGCCACCGGGGGCGTGAACTGCGGATACGCGAACTCGTCGTCGTCGTCCTTGTTGCCGCGCGCGGCGACCGTGACCACGCCGTCGATCAAGCTCCAGCCGACGGTCGGCGCCCACGCCGACGGCAGCTTGTGCAGCGGATCGAACAGCCAGATCGCATCCTTGGCCGCCACGTCCGGATCGCACGCATCGCCGACCCCATCGGCGTCGGCGTCCGCGCTCAGATCGCTGATCTGCGCGCAGCGATCGCAGACGTCGCCCTTCGTGTCGCCGTCGACGTTCGACTGATCGGCGTTGGCGATGTCGGGGCAGTTATCGGTCGCGTCGGGGACGCCGTCCTGGTCGCGATCCGCCGCGCTGGTCATCGGCGCGTCGGGCCCGGGCATGCCGGTGTCGCCCACCTTGTACTCGCACAGCATCGCGGTGCACTTCTGATGGTCGGGGCACTCGCTGTCGGCCGTGCAAGGCGCACCGGTCGAGAACGTCGGCGCGTAGCACGCCGACAGCAGGACCGGAGCGAGGAGGCGGCCGCGCACGTAGCCGAGTGTATCACGGGGCCGGGCAGTAGCGGCCGAGCGCGGCCTCGTCGCCGCCGACGTCGGCCGCCGAGATCCAGACCTCGTCGAGCGCGCCGTCGTACGCGGTCGCGCCGGCGCCGCCGAGCGTCAGCGCGTCGAGCGACAGATCCGCGCCGAGCACGACGAGCGCGTTGTCGACCTTCGCGCCGTCGACCCACAGCCGCAGATCGCCGCCCGCGAGCGACGCCAGCACGTGGTGCCACGCGCCCGACGCCACGGCCGCCGAGGTCGCGCTGCGCGTCGTGCCGGTGCCGCCCTCGCCCACCACGACCGCGAACCGGACCGTGGTGACCGTCACCGTGGTCACCCGCAGGGCGATCCGGCCATCGTCGGTGACGACCAGGTCGCGCGAGCCCGACGGCGCGTTCGGCCGGGCCCACAGCTCGATCGTGAACGCCTGGGTCGTGCCCCCGGCGAGCGGCCAGGTCACGTGCTGGTCCGGCGCGAACATCAGGCCGCCGGCGAACCGCGCCGCCGCGATCGCCGTCGGGTCGGTGGCCTCGACCGCGGCGGTGGCGCCGAGCAGGGCCGCGGCGCCGCCGGTCACCGCGTTGGGCTGCTGCTGGCCGCCGTCGTCGAGGTGGAGCTGACCGAGCGCGCCCGTGGCGGCGGGCGGCGCGCACGCCACCGTGAAGCTGCGGGTCGTCATGTCGGTGTTGTTGGCGGCGTCGGCCGCGTGCACCGTGAAGCTGTGCGGGCCCGCCGCCAGGTTGGTCGCAGCGGACGCCGAGCACGCGGCGGGCGCCGCGCCGTCGAAGTTGCACGTGGTCGTGCCCTCGCTGGTCGACACGCCGAACACGACCCGTGGCCCGACGGTCGCGCCCTCGGCCGGGCCGCTCGTGATCGTCACGTCGGGCGGCACGGTGTCGACGCTCCAGCTCGCGGTCGGCGGCGACGCATCGGCGTTGCCGGCGGCGTCGGTCGCGCGCACCGCGTAGGTGTGCGCACCCTGGCCGAGCCCGGTCAGCGCCGCCGGCGACGTGCACGCCGCGTAGGCGCCGCCGTCGAGCGCGCACGCGAACGTGACCGCGGTCTCGTTGGCCGTGAACGTGATGCTCGCGCTCGCGGTCGGCTGCACGCCGGTCGGCGCCGCGGTGATCATCGTGATCGGCGCGGTCAGGTCGACGATCCAGGTCGCGGTCGCCGGCGACGGATCGACGTTGCCGACCGCGTCCCGGACCCGCACCGCGAACGTGTGGCTGGCCTCGGACAGGCCATTGTAGGTCATCGGCGAGGTGCACGCGGTCAGCGCCGCGCCGTCGAGCGCGCACGCGAAGCTCGAGCCGCCGCCGGCGTCGGGCGACACGAACTTGAAGGTCGCGGTCGTCGACGTCGTCGCGCCGGTCGGGCCGTCGGTGATCGTGGTGTCGGGCGTGCTGGTGTCGATGTTCCACGCGTACACCGCGGGCGACAGATCGACGTTGCCCGCGCGGTCGCGGGCGCGGACCTGGAAGCTGTGCGCGCCGTCGGAGACCGGGCCGAACGACGCGCCGCTGCTGCAGGTCGCGAACGCGCCGCCGTCGAGCGAGCAGTCGAACGTCACGTTCATCTCGGTCGCGGTGAACGAGAACTTGGCCATCGTGCTGTTGTCGGCGGACGGCGGCTTCTCGGTGAGCGTGGTGTTGGGCGCGACGGTGTCGATCGTCCACACGGTCTCGGCCGGGGTGTCGTCGCTCATGCCCGACGGATCGAGCGCGCGCACCGAGAAGTTGTGCGGGCCGTCGGCGAGCGTGACCACGTACGGCGACGTGCACGGCGCCGCGGCGGCGCTGTCGAGCCGGCACTCGAACGTCGCGTGCGCGTCGGTCGACGAGAACCGGAACGTCGGCTGCTTGACCCGGCTGAACGGATCCGGCGCCTCGTCGATCGTGGTCTCGGGCACGGTGGTGTCGACCGTGGTGTCGGTGCCGGCGTCGCTGCCGCCGCCGGAGTCGGGCGCGGCGGCTTGCTTGTCGGGGACGCTGCACGCGACCAGGGAGACCAGGGAGACCGCAACGAGCGTAGCGCGCATGATGTTAAAACTGCCCCGCGACGGCGACGCCGAGCTGGTGATCGCCGGCGGCCGGCGTGATGATGGTCTCGCGCGGCGCGCCGACCAGCCACAGCACCACCGCGCCGGCGGCGGCCGCGCCACCGGCGACATATAGAATGTTGGCGCGGCTCGCGGCGGTCTTGGCCTGGTCGTTGAGCCGCAGGCCCTCGGGATCGGGGCACAGGGTCGACGGGCAGCGCTGGTTGGCGCGATCCTCGAGGCTCTTGGAGTGCACGCCGAAGTAGATCCCGGTGCCGAGCGCGCCCGCGCCGGCGATCGCCAGCCCGGCGGAGACCTGGCGCGCGATGCTCCACGTCCCGCGCTGGGTGATCGGCCGCGGCTCGCCGGTGACGGTCAGCGCGGTGGCCGCGACCGGCGGGGGCGCGACGACGATCGGGGCGCGGTCGAGCACCGGCACGGCGATCACCTGGCGCTTGCTCGCGGGCGTGATCGTCACGGCCTGGCGCCACGCCTGATAGCCCGGCGCCTCGGCGACGATCGTGTAGCTCCCGGGATCGAGCGGCAGCGCGGTGTTCCACTGCGCGGCCCCGATGATCTCGGCGCCGCGGTGGATGATCAGGCCGTCGACCGGGTGCGGGACCTCCACCACCAGGTTCGGCAGCCGGGGCTCGAGCACCGCGGCGCGGCGGCCGGCCTCGGCCTGGCGCTTGTCGTCGCGCACGTCGCGCCGGGCCATCGCCTCGGCCTTGCGGAACGCGGCCCACGCGCTGGCGAGCTGGCCGAGCTTCTCGCGGCAATCGCCGAGGTTGAGCAGGGTGCCGACGCTGCTCTCGAGCCGCTCGCTGGCGGAGAGCTTGTCGCAGCCCTCGGCCAGCTTGCCGCTCTTGATCAGCACGCGGCCGTCGCGGAATAGCACTTCGGCCTCCGCGGACTGCGCGTGTGCAGCCGGGGAAGCCAGGAGGACGATGGAGATGGTGGTGAGGGTCAGTACGCCAGCGCGGTCACCGGGTCTCATACAGGTCCTCGCTCGGAGGGGTCGTCGCCACCGCCGCGGCCGCGGCCGGCGCGGGCGTCGTCGGATGCGCGGTCGAGGACGCCACGACCGGCGCCTCGGTCGACCGCAGCCGCGGCTTGGGCTGGCGGATCTCGCGGGCCGGCTCGCGCAGCCGGCGCGAGCGCTCGAGCGTCGCGGTGCCGGTCGACGCCGGGGTCACGACCGTCGTCTCGATCGCCGGCGGCGCGGGCTCGCTCGGCGCGGCGGCGCTCGCCACGGGCGCCTCCGGGGCGGAGGCCGGCTTCGCGCTCGGCGTCGGGGTCGGGGTCGGGGTCGGGGCTTGCGCCGACGGGACGGCCACGACCTCGGCGGCCGCAGGCTCGGTGTGATCGCCGAACAGGAGCGACGTCGTGCCGGCCAGGCCGAGCACGAGGCCGGCGGTCAGGAGGCAGCCGAGCGCGACCTTGAGCTCGGTCCGCTTGCGCGGCACGGCGCGGCTCTGGCTATCCGAGGCCGGGCGCGGCGTGCCGGTGCCGTAGCGCAGCCAGGGCAGCCGGCGGCGCACCGACGACGACGGGCCGTTCTTCGTGAAGTTGCCGTCGTAGAGCGAGCGAAACCCGCGGCCGAGCGGCGTCGCCGGCTTGATCGACTCGACCGCCGACGCCGGCTCGTCGAGCTGGGCGTGGAGCTCGCCGAGCTCGTGCGCGAGGTCGGCCATCGACGCGTAGCGATCCGCGCGCTCCTTGGCCATGCACTTCTGGATCAGCGCGTCGACCTCGGGCGGGATGCCGCCGGCGAACGCGCTGGCGGCCGGCGGGGCCTCCTCGAGGTGCGAGACGATCAGGTCGCCCGACGCCTCGCCGATGAACGGCGGCCGGCCGGTCAGCATGTGGAACAGCAGGCAGCCGAACGCGTAGATATCGGAGCGGCCGTCGACGTCGCTGTCGCCGCGGCACTGCTCGGGCGACATGTAGACCGGCGTGCCGACCATCGCGCCGGTCTGGGTCAGCGTGACGTCGCCCGTGCCGAGCTTGCAGATGCCGAAGTCGAGGACCTTGGTGCGCTCGCCGCCCTGGGCCTCGTGATCGGCGACCAGGAAGATGTTCTCGGGCTTGAGATCGCGGTGGACGATGTCGCACGCGTGCGCGGTCGCAAGCGAGCTGGCGATCTGCCGCGCCATGCGCAGCGCGTCGCCGAGCGCGATCCGCTCGAGCCGGGCGATCCGCGACGACAGCGCCTCGCCCTCGAGCAGCTCCATCACGATGTACGCGGTGCCGTCGACGTGATAGCCGAAGTCGAAGATCTGGACGACGCCCGAGTCGTGGATCGCCGAGGTCGCGCGAGCCTCGTTGAAGAACCGCTCGACGATCTCGGAGTTCGACGACATCGTCGGCAGCAGCGTCTTGATCGCGGCGGGCCGACCGAGCAGCGTGTGCTCGCCGAGGAACACGAGCCCCATGCCTCCTGCGCCGATCTTGCGGAGGATCCGGTACTGACCGATGTGGCTGGGCGTCGTCACCACTTAGTTGTACCCGGGCGAATCTTAATTGTCTAATGAATTCAGACATTTGAGCGCCTGGGCGCGGTGAGCGCACGCGCCCGTGACAAACTTGTACAGGCAGCCCGGCGAGAGCTGGAATCGCGCGGACTT
>DASWOO010001227.1:0-3335 GCA_036404335.1 Kofleriaceae bacterium | reverse complement strand
GATCGCCTCGATCGACACGCCGGCGACCGGCTCGATCGTGCCGAGATCGAACGCGTTGTCGGCGACCGACGCCGACAGCGCGACGTCGGGCTTGCCCGGCTCGTGCAGCGTGACCTCGACGGTGGCGAAGCCCGCGGGATCGAGCATGCCGTGCGGGAGCTCGAGCGCGAACGCCACGCTGCGATCGGCGGGCACGTCCGGAGCTCCGGATCCGCACGCCGCGAGCGCGATTCCGAGCGCGCTTCCGAGGCCGGGTCGCTGCATCGCCAATCGAGGACGCTAACAGAATCGAAACGCGTCCCACAACCGCCTCGTGTCAGGGTAAGAATGGAGCCCGCCCTTGGCCCCGAGCCCTGACAGCGCATCGCTGAGCGGTCCGTTCGGCCGCCAGGATCCGAGCCTGCCGCAGGTGTTCGGGCGCTACTTGCTCGTCCAGCGTCTGTCGCGCGGCGGCATGGGCGAGATCTTCTTGGCCAAGCACGGGCTCGCCGGGTTCGAGAAGCTCGCGGTGATCAAGAAGGTGCTGCCGCACCTGGCCGCCGACGCCAGCTTCATCGCCCGGTTCGTCGACGAGGCCCAGCTCGCGATCAAGCTGTCGCACGTCAACGTCGCGCAGGTGTTCGAGGTCGGCCGGGTCGGCGACGAGTACTTCCTCGCGCTCGAGTTCATCGACGGCCGCGACCTGCGGCGGATCCTGGCGCGGCTCGGCCACACCCGCGATCGCCTGCCGATCGACCTGGCGCTGTTCATCTCGCGCGAGGTGGCCAACGGCCTGGCCTACGCGCACCGGCGGACCACGCCCGACGGCCAGCCGCTCAACCTCGTGCACTGCGATATCTCGCCGCCGAACATCCTGGTGTCGTTCGAGGGCGAGACCAAGGTGATCGACTTCGGCATCGCCAAGAGCGTGATGCGCGCGGCGGCGACCGATCCCAAGCTCGGGTTCGGCAAGTTCGGCTACATGGCGCCCGAGCAGCTGATCCGCGGCGGCGTGGTCGATCACCGGACCGACATCTATGCCGCGGGCGTCGTGCTGTACGAGGCGCTGACCGGGACGCGGCTGTACGAGGCCGGGCCCGAGCCCAACTACCGCGAGCTGGCGCGCAAGGTCGCGCGCGGCGATCACCCGCTGCCGTCGGAGATCGAGGGCGACCTCGCGCCGTACGACGACCTGGTCGCGACCGCGCTCCGGCCCAAGTCCGAGGACCGCTACCAGTCGGCGGCCGAGCTGCGCGACGCGATCCAGCAGTGCCTGGTCGCGGTCAACCCGACGATCTCGACCGACCGGCTGGGCTCGTACATGCGCGAGCTGTTCACCGACGAGATGAGCGCGCAGCGCGAGCTGCACGAGCGCGCCGCCAGCGCGCACCTGGCGGACTTCGAGGTCCAGCTCCACACCCAGACGATCTCGACGGTGTCGTTCGCCCAGGCCCAGCTGCCGCTGCCGGCGCCCGACGCGACCGGGCCGATGCAGCGGCCGGCGCCGGGCCTGCCGCTGCGCGAGTCGACCCAGCTGCTGGCCCGGGTGGCCAGCTCGCCGCTGTCGACGGTGCGCCGGCCGACCGGCCCCAGCGTGATCGTCGCGCCGATCACCGGCCGCCACCAGGTCGCCAGCCGGCCGCACACCCGGCCGTCGCCGGCGCTCGACACCGGCGCGCTGCCGACCGGGCCGCTCGAGCGATCCGAGATCGGCCCGATGCTGCCGCCGCGCACGTCGGGCAGCAGCACCCGGCTGCGCGCGGCCGAGCCGACCGCGCGGATCCCGAGGGCGCGCGGCAAGCTGTACGTCGCCAGCGGCGGGCTGGTCGTCGTGGTCGCGCTCGCCGGTTGGGGCGTGGCGGTGTCGTCGCGGCCGCCGGCCCCGCCGATCGCCCAGGTCGCTGCGCCGCCGACCCGGCTGACCGTCGAGCCGATCCCGGTGCCCGAGCCCAGGCCCACGCCGGCGCCGGCGCCCGCGCCGGCGATCCCCAGGCCGCCCGCGCCGCCCAGGCCGGCGCCGACCCCGCGCCACGCCCAGCGGGTCGAGCCCCACCGGCCGGTCGCGCCGCCGCCGCCACCGCCATCGGTCGTCGCGTTCACCCGCGAGATGCTCGGTCAGAAGTTCCAGGCTGTGCACCGCGAATACGACGACTACAAGAACAAGTTCGGGCCCCGGCTCGAGCGCGAGTGGGGCGAGCTGGCGACGTACATCCAGTTCATGCCCGCCAGCGACGACGACGCGGGGCGCCGCGAGGCCGCCCGCCGGCTCGACGCGTTCCGCGCCCGGATGCACGAATAAGACGAATTTCGGGCCGGGAAACCCATGCGAAACATTCGTCGGCTAACGATCTGGGGATGAAGAAGGTCGAGGCCATCATCAAGCCGTTCAAGCTCGACGAGGTGAAGGAGCGCCTCGCCGAGATCGGAGTGCACGGCATGACGGTCATCGAGGTCAAAGGCTTCGGCCGCACCGGCGGCAAGAAGGAGGTCTACCGCGGCTCGGCCTATGTGGTGGACTTCGTCCCCAAGGTCAAGCTCGAGATCATCGTCGCCGACGAGAACGTCGCGCAGGTGATCACCGTCATCACCGAGGCGGCGCGGACCGGTAAGATCGGCGACGGCAAGATCTTCATCACGCCGATCGACGAGGTCATCCGCATTCGCACGGGCGAGACCGGCGAAGACGCGATCTAGCGCCGCGGCTCACCTGGTCGCACATTGGACGACAGGGGCCAGGTCGATTCTGGTACGAAGATAGGTGCCTCGACTGTTGGGCAGCGCCGCCGGCGCTTGTAACCCGGCGGGGCCCCTGGCAGAATCGAGGGATTCCGGTCTGCGTTCTGCCTGTAGTCTCGAGCGGTTGAGCACCTGCGTGGATTTCAGCAAGCCAAGAAGCGTTGCAGGTGAGCTCCCGCGTGCGCGCGTGGGCGCGGCCTACTCCGCGGTCGCCGGATGGTTGGCGACGCGCGCCGTCCCCGCGGGCCTGCGCCGGTTCGCGTACCGCACGTTCGCCCGCGCCGTCGGCGCCAACCTCGACGAGGTCGAGCTCGAGCTCGCGGACTATCCGTCGCTCGGCGACTTCTTCGCCCGCCGGCTGCAGCCCGGGGCGCGGGTCCTCGATCCGGCGCCCGACGCCGTGATCTCGCCGTGCGACGGCGTGCTCGCCGCGATCGGCAGCGCGGTCGACGGCGCGATGATCCAGGCCAAGGGCAAGGGCTACCAGCTCGTCGATCTGGTCGCCGACTCCGAGCTCGCGGCGCGGCTGACCGGCGGGCCGTACGCCACGATCTATCTGTCGCCGCGCGACTACCACCGCGTCCACGCCCCGGTCGGCGGGCGCGTCGTCGGCTACGACT
>DASWOO010001226.1:0-2413 GCA_036404335.1 Kofleriaceae bacterium | reverse complement strand
CCCAGATCAATGTCTAGTGATGCGGCAGGTGCTCGATCGCCTCGACCCGCAGCTGCTCGGGCGGTGAGAACGAGCTGGCGAGCAACGCGGCGATCTGCGCCTGGCGTTCGTCGTCGGACAGCGACGCGTCGGCGGCGATCGCGGCGCGGGCGGCGCGGAACTTCGCCAGCCGCGCGTCCCACGCCGCGTGCACCTGATCGAGCGACGCCAGCCGCTGGGCGGCGTCGGCGCCGAGCGCGGCGGTGCGCGACGCGGCGAGCTCGGCGTCGGTCGCGCCGCGGGCGCGCAGCTCGGCCTCGCGCGCCATCTGGTCGATCGGCACGGTGGCGGCGGCGCGGGCCTCGCGGTCGGCCGCCGGCAGCTGCGCGTCGATCGCCGCGAGCCGGGCCGCGCGCTCGGCGTCGGTCAACTTCGGATCGCGCAGCACGTCGCGCCGGGCGACCGCGGCGCGCAGCGCGGCCTCCTCGTCGGCGAAGAACGCGTCGCGCACCGGCTGGGTGAACCACCGGGCGCGCAGGTCGTGGACCTGCTGGAGCTCGGCCAGCACGTCCTGGTTCTCGATCGCCGGCGCCATCGCGCGCGCGGCGTCGCGATAGCCGAGGTAGTGGTCGAGGACGTCGGTCGCCTCGGCCGCGGCGGTCGCCGGCAGCTTGCCGCGCAGCACCGCGATGATCCGCGCGCGCATCGTGGCGACCGGCTCCTCGCCGCTCGCGGCCAGGAAGTGATCGAACAGCCGGCGCAGCGCGATCGTGACGATCAGGTGGCCGCCGGGGCCGGCCTCGAGATCGCCGTCGGGCGCGGTGCCCTCGAGCGAGCCGGGCAGGTCCTGCGGCGCGGCGGCCTCGGCAAACCGCGGCACGGCGAGCGAGCCGGTGCGGCCCGCGGCGCCATCGATCGCCCTGTCCGCAGCCCGCGCGCGCGCCGCGTCGGCGCTGCGGTAGCGGGTCCCGCGCAGGGTGAGCACGCCGAGGACCGCGACGACCACGACGGCGGCGCCGGCGATCGCGACCAGTCCCCGGCGCGGCATGCTACAGGCCCGCGTTCTTCAGGCGGTTGGCGTGCGAGCGGAACACCGAGACCGGGCTGGTCTCGAAGATGTCGGTCAGGCCGAACAGCTGGTTGACCTCGTCGAGGTGGTTCATCGCGTAGTCGTCGCGCAGCACCTTGCCGAAGTGGCCGCTGCACTTGCCGACGAGGCCATCGCTGTCCTCGCTGTAGAACAGCGACGCCAGGCCGAGCGCGGCGTCCGACGCGTCGAACACGTTGGTCAGCGCGCGGCTGCCGGCCCACGAGTACAACGGGATGCCGCGGTTGCTGGTCGGGGTCGTGCCGCAGCGCTTCGACGCCAGGCCGGCCGGGTACTTCGCGTTGAACACGGCCGAGCCCGCGGCCGACAGGGTGTGCAGCGCGCCGATCGAGTCCTGCGGCTCGGTGGTGCCGGTCAGCAGGTCGATCACGGTGCCGAGCAGGTTGGCGAACGCGGCGACCACGGTCTCGTTGAAGCCACCCGGCGCGAGGTTATCGAGGAGGAAGTCGGCGAGGTCGGCGCCGAGGTGCGGGGTCGCGACCGTGGTCAGCGACGCGATCAGGTCGGGGCGGACCGCCATCACGTAGCGGGCGTCGAGGCCGCCCTGCGAGTGGCCGATCAGGTTGACCTTGCCGGCGCCGGTCGACGCCGCGATGTACTCGATCTGCTGCAGCAGCTGCTCACCGCGCTGCTCCGACGACGCGAACGAGCTGACCTGGGTCACGAAGACCTTGGCGCCGCTCGACTGCAGGTCGCTCGGGATGCCGTAGAAGTAGTCGACCACGCCGAACAGCTGGCGGAAGCCCGAAAGGCCGTGGGCGAGCACGATCGGATACTTGGTCTTGGCGTAGGTATCCGCCTTGGCGGCGGTGGGCATCGCGAGCGCGACGAGGAGCGCGAGCGCGACCGACAAGCGGACGAGCGTGGCGCGGAGGTTGGGCACGAGCACCTTCGACATGCTGCGTTGTATAGGCCCAGTCAGGGCTGACTGTCTTCTGAAAAATGCCTGTCGGTGCTGGCGAGACATGAATACTGCAATGCGCCACCACGTCGCGTATCTACTGTGGTTTCGCCCACTAAGATCACACGAGCCAGCTCGTCACGGCGCGTCAATGACGCGCTGTGCAGCGGACCGCGGCGCCGCGGAGCTCACAAAGATTCGATGTTCCTCGCTCTGTGTGTCTACGTATGATACCGGCATGGCCGACCGCCCGGCATCGCTGTCCTCTGCGATCATGCCGCTGCTCGGCCTCGCGCTCGGGGTGCTCGGCCGCGCGGGCGATAGCGCTACGCCGCCGGGCGGCAACGGCGGCCTGGTCCCCGGCTCGCTCGACGTCGCGTGGATCCACGGCTCGGCCAGCTGCAGCCAGAACGCGGACCCCGAGG
>DASWOO010001225.1:0-4105 GCA_036404335.1 Kofleriaceae bacterium | reverse complement strand
GAAGCTCAAGGCGTCCCGCTAGGCCCCAGGTCACGCCGGGGCGGGTGCCCTGACGGATCGTCGCACTTGCCAGTGCGGGAACCGTGCTAAAAGTAAGCCCAGAGGCACCTTTATGGCATTCGCACAAGCTGCAGGGAATCGCCCGATCATGGGCGCGGTCGCGACCGTCGGAGTCAGCGACCGCGTCGCCTTCCTGCGCCGGACCTACGGCCTGCTCGGCATCGCGCTGGTCGCGTTCGCGGCGTTGACCGCGGGCATCATGCGCTACGCGACCGGGACCAGCATCCGGTTCTCGTCGTGGGCGTGGCAGGGCGGCCTGAACTGGCTGCTCGTCATCGGCCTGTTCATGCTCGTCGGCTACATCGCGCAGGGGCTGGCGCGCTCGCCGACTTCGCGCGGCTTGCAGATCGCAGGCCTGGGGCTGGCCGTCGTCGCGCAGTCGGCGATCATGCAGCCGCTGCTGTGGACGCTGATTATCCGGTTCGGCAACCGGATGGACCTGCAGAACGGCATCCTGCTGTCGGGCTCGGTCAGCAAGATCCTCGGCCAGGCCGTGATCACCACGCTGGCGATCTTCATCGGCCTGACCGCGACCGTGTTCATCTCGCGCAAGGATTTCTCGTTCATGCGCGGCATGCTGACGGTCGGCATGTTCGCGGCGCTCGGCGTGATCATCGCGTCGATGGCCTTCGGCTTCAGCCTGGGTGCATTCTTCTGCGGCGCGATGGTTCTGCTGATGGCGGGATACATCCTGTACCAGACGTCGCTCGTCATGAACGCGTTCCCGCCGACGGCCTGGGTGGCCGCCTCGCTGATGCTGTTCTCGACGATCGCGACGCTGTTCTGGTACGTGCTGCAGCTGCTGATGTCGCTCAATCGTCGCTAGTTCGCCCGGCTTCGCCCGGCGAATCGTCACTAGCCCGATCTGGGCTATAGTTCACCGACATGCCTGCGGTGCCGGTGTCATCTGGGAGTGGGGTCTCGTCCGCGCCCGTCTCGTCCGCCGACATCGGCGCGGTGCGGACGCTCGAGGATGCGATCGCCAGCGTGGTCCGCGGCAAGCCCGAGGCGATCCGCGCGGCGGTCGTGGCGCTGCTCGCGCGCGGTCACCTGCTGATCGAGGACATCCCCGGCGTCGGCAAGACGACGCTGGCGCGCGCGCTGGCCGGATCGCTCGGCGGTACGTTTCGCCGGATCCAGTTCACCAGCGACCTGTTGCCGTCGGACATCGTCGGCGTCTCGATCTACGACCAGCACGGCAAGGCGTTCGAGCTCAAGCGCGGGCCGATCTTCGCCAACGTCGTGCTCGCCGACGAGATCAACCGGACCACGCCGCGCACCCAGTCGGCGCTGCTCGAGGCGATGAGCGAGGGCCAGGTGTCGATCGACGACACCACCCACACGCTCGAGACTCCGTTCATCGTGCTCGCCACGCAGAACCCGGCCGAGCACTACGGCACGTACCCGCTGCCCGAGTCGCAGATGGACCGGTTCCTGATGCGGATCTCGATCGGCTATCCGGCGCGGGCGGTCGAGCGCGAGCTGCTGCGCGAGCGCGCTGGCGGCGATCCGGTCGCGCGGCTCCAGCCGGTGGTCGACCTCGGCGTGATCCGCGCGCTGCAGGACGGCGTCGAGTCGATCCGGCTCGACGACGCGCTGCTCGACTACGCGATGTCGATCGTCGAGGAGACCCGCCGCCACCCGGCGATCTCGGTCGGCGTGTCGACCCGCGGCGCGCTCGCCTGGTACCGGGCCGCGCAGGCCGCCGCGCTCGCCGCCGGCCGCGACTTCGTCGTGCCCGATGACCTGAAGCTGCTCGCGGTGGCGTGCCTGGCGCACCGGCTCACGCTCGCGCACGCCCACGACTCGGTGAACCGGCTGCGCGCCGACGGCGAGCGGCTGATCCACGAGATCGTCCACCGGGTGTCCGTCCCGACCTGAGCCATGGACGCCAAGGCTCAGAAGCGATCCTGGACGGCCCGGTTCCGTCCCCCGCGCCGGCTGAGCTTCACGCGCGAGGGCCGGATCATCGTGGTCCTCGCGGTCGGCGTCGGGTTCGCCGCGATCAACACCGGCAACAACCTCCTGTACCTGCTGCTGGGCTGGCTGCTCAGCTTCATCATCGCCTCGGGGATCCTGTCCGAGATGACGCTCAAGCGGCTGGTCGTCGAGCGCCGGCCGCCGCCGCGGGTCCACGCCGGCGAGCCGTTCCTGATGGAGGTCGTGATCAAGAACGACAAGCCGACCCGCGCGTCGTACTCGATCGAGGTCGAGGACCTCGTCGGCACCACGCCGATCGACAAGCGCTGTTACTTCCTGAAGATCCCCGCCGCCAAGTCGCAGCGCACCAGCTATCGCCACACCTTCGTCCGCCGCGGGCTGTACACGCTGACCGGCTACCGGGTCGCGACCAAGTTTCCGTTCGCGCTGTTCCGCAAGTCGCGAGACGTCGACGCGCCGCTCGAGGTGATCGTCTATCCGACGCGGGTCAGCGTGGCGCGGCCGGTGCCCCGGACCGAGGCGCGCGGCGAGACCTCGTCGAACCGGACCGGGCGGCGCGGCGAGTTCTTCGGCCTGCGCGAGCACCGCACCGGCGACGACCGGCGCGACGTGCACTGGCGGTCGAGCGCGCGCAGCGGCCGGCTGCTGGTCCGCGAGTACGAGGACGAGCACGCGCGCAAGGTCGTGATCGGCGTCGACAACGCGCTGCCCGACCGGGTGCGCGACGCGGTCACCGATGGCGCGCTGGTGCCGGCGGTCGAGGTCCAGGTCGCCGGCGTCGAGCGCGCGATCAGCGTCGCCGCGAGCCTGGCCGCCGCCTACCTCGAGGTCGGCTGGACGGTCGAGCTGTGCGCGCGCGGCTGCCACGTGCCGGCCGGCCAGGGCCGGATGCACGAGGCGCGGATCGGCAAGGCGCTCGCGCTCCTGCCCTACGTCGCCGACAGCGTGGCGTTCGCCCAGCTGCCGCCGCGCACCGAGAGCGTCCTGATCATCCCGCGCGCGGTCACCGCCGCCAATCGGCCGACGGCATCGACCGTGATGGACGTATGAGGTTCGCCGTCGCCCACAAAGTCGCCAGCTACCTGATGGTCGGGTTCGCGTACGTCGCGCTGGTCGCCGGCGGCGGGCTCGCGCCGACGATCGCGCTCGGCGGCCTGGTAGGACTGGTCGCGTCGTGGTGGTGGGAGCCGCCGCTGATCAAGTTCGAGCGCTGGTCGCTGGCGTGGACGATCGGCTCGGTCATCGCGCTGGTCTACAGCCTGCTGACCGCCGCGCTCAGCGCCGACTTCCTGGGGGTCGGCGCGCAGTTCCTGGTCTGGCTGATCGTCGCCAAGGCGTTCAACCGCCGCGCCGCGCGCGACTGGCAGCAGATGTACCTGCTCGCGTTCCTGATGCTGGTCGCCGGCTCGGTGCTCAACGCCGACCTGACCTACGGCCTGAGCTTCCTGGGCTTCGTGATCTCGTCGACCTGGGCGCTGACCCTGTTCCACCTGCGGCGCGAGATGGAGGACAACCTCCTGGTCAAGCACGCCGCCGACCGCGCGTCCGAGCGGGTCGAGGTCCGCCGCATCCTCGACTCGCGGCGGATCGTCAACGGCCGGTTCTTCCTCGGCACCGGCGCGCTGTCGTTCGGCGTGTTCGTCGGCGCCGCGGTCGTGTTCCTCGCCCTGCCCCGGGTCGGCGTCGGGTTCTTCCTCAAGGGCCGCGGCGGCCTGACCCTGGCCGGGTTCTCCGATGGCGTGAAGCTCGGCGGCCACGGCGTGATCAAGAACGACGCCACGGTCGTGATGCGCGCCGAGATCAACCCGCGGTGGGGCGGCCGCGACGCGCCCGACATCCACTGGCGCGGCGTCGCGTTCGACTACTACGACCACGGCCAGTGGTCACGGCGCAACACCGCGCCCAAGACCCTGCAGACCCTCGAGGAGAGCGCGAGCCACGATCGCAGGTTTCTGCGCTGGGACGGCCCGCCGCTGCCGGCGTCGGCGATCGATCAGCTCGCGGGCGAGCTGGTCAAGCAGGACATCTGGCTCGACCCGCTCGACTCCGACGTGCTGTTCGGCGCCAGCGCGCCGCGCATCGTCGAGTACGCCCACACGCTGCG
>DASWOO010001224.1:0-2340 GCA_036404335.1 Kofleriaceae bacterium | reverse complement strand
TCGTGGCGCACGGCGAACACCGCCGCGGCCGCGCGGGTCGTGACCGCGAGCTTGGCGTAGATGTTCTCGATGTGATGGTTCGCGGTGCGCACGGCGATGCCGAGCGAGGTCGCGATCTCCTTGTTGGTCGAGCCGCGCGCGAGGTGGACGAGCACGTCGACCTCGCGCGGGGTCAGCCCGGCCGGCGCGCTGCGCTCGGGGCGCGGCAGGCCCGCGGCGCCGAGCACGGCGTCGACCGCGCGCCGGCACAGCCGGCCGTCGCGGACCTCGGCGGCGAGCGCGTCGGCGGTGGCCTGCGCCGAGCGCGCCGGCCGGTGCGCTCGGGTCTCGCGCATCGCCTGGTAGACATCGGCCGCGGCGATCAGCCGGGCGTCGCGCTCGAGCATCGGCGCGGTGATGCCGCGGTGATAGCCGCTACCGTCGAGCCGCTCGTGGTGCGCGCCGGCGATGACCGCGACCTCGGCGAGCAGCGGGGTCTGGGTCAGGATCCGCTGGGTGTAGTAGCCGTGCAGCCGGACCCGCTCGAGCTCCATCGCGTTGAGCGGCCCCGGCTTGTCCCAGATCCCGTTGGGCACGCTGACCGTGCCGAGGTCGTGGAGCAGCGCCGCCAGCCGGACGCGCGGCACGGCGGCCGGGTCGTCGCACGCGCGCTCGGCGATCGCGGCGACCGCGGTCGAGTGGCCGAGCATGTACGGCGACTTGAGGTCGGCGTAGCGGCCGAATGCGCTGGCGATCCGGACCAGGTCGGCCGCGTCGCCCTGCCCCGGCTGCCCCGGCTGCCCCGGCTGCCCCGGCTGCCCAGGCTGCCCCGGCTGCCCAGGCTGCCCGCTCGGCTCGTCGCCGAGGTAGTCGTCCCACACGCTCGGCGCCTCGAGGATCGGCCACAGCGCGCCGGGCTCGGCGAGCACGGCATCGGCGATCGCCGGCGCGAGGTGCTTGCCGCGCCGGCGGCGGACCTCGGCGAGCGCGGCGTCGCGGCCGCCCGCCGCGCCGGCGCGATGGTGGATCTCGACGAGCTCGGCGGCGTGCAGCACCTGCGCCGACCGCCGGATCGCCTCGCCGGCCACGCCGCCCGGCCCGCCCTTGCCGTCGAACCGCTCGTAGATCTGCGCCAGCGCCAGGCTGACCCCGTCGGGCAGCCGCAGATCCTCGGCGAGCGCGACCGCCTGCGTGCACTGCGCCGAGACCAGCGCCGCGCCCGCGCTCGGCGTCGTCATCACCCGCGCCACCGCGGCCAGCCGCTTGCCGATCGGCGCGCCGCGCGCGAGCCGGGTCACCGTCCGGCCGACGACCTCGTACGTCCGGTTGCGGTCGACCGTCGCGAACGTCGTCAGCAGGTCGTGATCGTCGCCGACCAGCCGCGCCGCCTCGTGCGCGTAGGCGGTGCAGCCCAGGTGGCGCAGCAGGCTCGCGCGCCGGACCTCGACCAGCTCGTCGCCGTCGATGCCGACGATGCGCGCCAGCCGGGTCGCCAGCACGCACGTCCGCAGCGAGGTCTCGAGCGGCAAACCTGCCGCCAGATCCGTCGCCAGCGACAGCGCGCCGAGCAGCTCACCGATCCGCAACGACGTCGTTGTAGCGCGTCCGGAAACAGAAAACCGCGCTACGCGACGCGCGGAGGGGTGAATGCGACGGCTCCGCCGGCGCCGAGGGGCGGAAAGGCCCCTAGTGATTAGACGCGTCGAGGCGGGCGCGGGCCCAGCCAGCGCGCTGCTGGACGTTGACGTAGTCGCCATCGAGCGGCCGGTCGCCCCACTTGGCGAGCTCGGCCTCGGCCGCGGTCAGGTCCTTGCGCGCGGCGTCGGCGTCGACGTCCTTGGCCGGCACCGCCTGCTCGACGAGGATCTCGACCCCGCCGCCCGGGTCGACCCGCAGGTAGCCCGACGACACGGCGTAGCGCGCGCGCGCCTTGGTGCCGATCGTCAGCACGCCCGGCCGGATCGCGGTCAGCATCGGGATGTGTCCCGGCAGCAGCTCGAACTCGCCGAGCTCGCCCGGCGCCTGCACGCTGTCCGCGTCGGTGTGCGCGACGACGCCGCGCGGCGTCACCAGGTTCACCCCGAGAATGGTCGACAGTCCGCCTGCCACGACTAGCCCCTCTTCGCGAGCTCGGCGGCCTTGGTGCGGACGTCGTCGATCGTGCCGGTCATCTCGAAGGCCTGCTCGGGCAGGTCATCGCACTTGCCGTCGAGGATCTCCGAGAACGACCGGACCGTGTCCTCGCGCGAGCAGAAGATGCCCTTGATGCCGGTGAACGTCTCGGCGACGTGGAACGGCTGGCCCATGAACTTCTCGATCTTGCGGGCGCGCGACACGGTCTGCTTGTCGTCCTCCGACAGC
>DASWOO010001223.1:0-4230 GCA_036404335.1 Kofleriaceae bacterium | reverse complement strand
CGTTCGGCCTCTTGCTCGTGCCGGTCGGGCTCGCGACGCTCGCGCCCGCCGGGCTCGTGATCGCCGGGCTGGTGCTGATCTGCGCGGGCATGCTGCTGACGCCGATCTCGATGACGAGCTATCTGCTGCTCAATGCCCGCGTGCCCCGCGAGGCGCGCACGGAAGCCTTCACGATCATGTCGTCGGCGCTCGCCGCCGGCGGGGCGGCCGGGTCGGTGCTCGGCGGCGTCGCGCTCGACCAGCTGGTCCTGGCCGCGGTCCTGGGCATTCCGGCGTGCGCGGGCCTCGTGGCCGGCGTGATCGCGAGTACGATCGGCCATGACTGACGAGCTGCTCGATCTCGTGGACGCCGACGACCGGGTCATCGGCACGGTCGGCCGCGCGCAGTTCGACCCGCGCGCCGGCTACATCCGCGTGGCCGACTGCCTGACCGTGCGCAGCGACGGCAAGCTCTGGATCCCGCGGCGGACCGCGAGCAAGAAGCTCGCGCCCAGCGCGCTCGACTTCAGCGTCGGCGAGCACGTCCAGGCGGGCGAGTCGTATCAGGCCGCGATGCTGCGCGGCTTCGAGGAAGAGCAGCTGTTCAAGCCCGAGCTGGCCCGGCTCGCGCATTGCTTCACCGCGGCCCCCTCGCCGGGCCTGCCGGTGTTCCAGGCGGTCTACCTCTATCGCGACGACCGGACGCCCGTGCTCAATCCGGCCGATTTCTCCGAGGCCCACTGGCTCGATCCGGAAGAGGTGATCGCGCGCGTGGCCGCCGGCGATCCTGCGAAACCGAACCTCGTGCCGACGATCCGCCGCCTCGCGCCGTGGCTCCGGCCGGCGAGCTGACCCCCGGGCGTCACAGCGGCTGCATCGTGATCGGCACGCCGCCGAGCACGGCGTTGCCGGACAGCGGGTCGCGCAGCCGCTCGTCGAGCAGGGCGTTGAGGTTGGCGCCGGGGCGGGCGCCGGCGACGCCGAGCCGGGAGCCGGGCAGGTCGTGGCCCCAGCCGTGGGGCAGGCTGACCACGCCGGGCATCATGTCGTCGCTGATCTCGACGTCGACCTCGATCGCGCGGTCGCCGTTGGCGATCCGGGCGCGGCCGCCGTCGCGCAGGCCGAACCGGCCGGCGTCGATCGAGCTGACCAGCGCGGTGCAGCGGAACGGGCCCTTGGCCAGCACCGGCAGGTTGTGCATCCAGCTGTTGTTCGACCGCAGGTGGCGGCGGCCGATGATCACCAGCTCCGGCGCGCCGCGCGCCAGGTCGTTGCGCGCGCGATGCAGATCCTCGATCACCAGCGGCGGCGCCAGCTCGATCTTGCCCGACGGCGTGCGCAGCAGCTCCGGCACGCGCGGCGCCAGCGCGCCGAGGTCCACGCCGCCCGGCGCGGCCTTGACCTTGGCCAGGGTCAGCCCGCCGGGCGCCATGCCGAACCGGTCGCCGTACGGCCCCGCGCGCAGCGCCAGGTCGAGCATCCGCTCCGGCCCGGTCAGCCCGGCGACGGCCTGCAAGATCGCCCCGGCCGCGGGCCCCGCCGCGCGCCGCAGGTCGTCGGCGGTGAGCTCGTCGTCGAGCGCCTGGAGATCCGCGCCGGCGCCCTTGCCGCTGGCGATCGCCGCCAGCCGCAGCAGGAGCTCCCACTCCGCGGGGCGATCGGGCCGCGGCAGGATCGGCGCGCTGAACCGCGCGGTGTTGCGCCACGCCATCTGCGGGAAGGCGACGTCGTAATGCAGATCTTCGAGCGGTGACATCCCGGGCAGGATCACGTCGGCGTGGCGCGTGGTCTCGTTGAGATAGATATCGATGCTGACCATCAGCTCGAGCTGATCGAGCGCCGCGGCGAGCTGCCGGCCGTTGGGCGCCGACAGCACGGGGTTACTCGCCACCGTGATCAGCGTCTTGATCTGGCCCTCGCCCGGCGTCGCGATCTCCTCGGCCAGGCAGCCCATCGGGAGCTCGCCGAACACCTCGGGCGCGCCGCTGACCCGGCTGCGCCGCCGGCCGGTCGTCACGCCCTTGCCCTTGCCCGGCGCGCCGACGGTGTTGGCGGCGAACGCGGCCGCCTTGGGGAACATCGCGCCGCCCGGCTCGTCGAGGTGGCCGGTCAGCGTGTTGAGCACGTCGACCAGCCAGCTCGCCATCGTGCCGTACTCCTGGGTGCACGTCCCGATCCGGCCGTACAGCGCGGCGCGCTCGGTGGTGGCGAGCTGGCGCGCGAGCCCGCGGATCGTGTCGGCGTCGATCCCGCAGCGCTCGGCGACGCGCTCCGGGGTGAACTCCGCGACGGCCGCGCTCACGTGCTCGAGGCCGGCGACGTGATCCGCGAGCCGGCCGAGCCCGACCAGCTCCTCGGCGACGATCACCTGCGCCATCGCGAGCAGCAGGAACACGTCGCTGCCCGGCCGGATGAACACGTGGCGATCCGCCATCGCCGCGGTCTCGCTCCGCCGCGGGTCGATCACGATCAGCTTGCCACCGCGCGCCTGCATCGCCTTGGCCCGGCCGCGGAAGTCCGGCACCGTCCACATGCTGCCGTTCGATACCATCGGGTTGCCGCCCATCACGATCAGCAGCTCGGTGCGCTCGATGTCCGGCACCGCGATCGACAGCCAGTGCCCGAACATCAGCCCCGACGCCAGCTGCTTGGGCATCTGGTCCAGGGTCGAGGCCGAGAACACGTTCTTGGTCCCGAGCGCCCGGCCCAGCCGCGCCGAGTACAGCATCAGCCCGATCTTGTGCGCGGTCGGATTGCCCAGCACCACGGCGGACGCGTCGCGCCCGTGCTGCGCCAGGATCGGCCCGAGCCGGCGCTCGATCTCGGCGAACGCCTCGTCCCACGTCACCTCGACGTGCACGCCGTCGCGCTTCACCAGCGGCCCGCGGATCCGATCCGGATCGTCGTGCAGGTCGCGGATCGCCGCGCCCTTGGGGCACAGAAAGCCGGCGGAGTGCACGTCGGTCTTGTCGCCGCGCACGCCGACGACGCGCTCGCCCTCGACCGTCAGCTCGAGCCCGCAGCACGCCTCGCAGAACGGACAGATCCGCTGGACCACGCTCGCCATGCGGCCAGGTTACCGCACGGTTACCGCCGACGGGGCGCCGAAGCTCAGGGCATCGGGTGTGCGACGAAGAACGCCATCACCTGCTCGCCCCAGATGAAGGCGTTGGGCAGCTTGCACGGGATGGCGTACTGCGGGGCGTACGGATCCGAGGTCGAGCCGGCGATGCAGTGGCCCTGGGCATCGCCGAACGGGCCGTCGGCGACGGTCTGGTAGGCGTGATCGAAGGTCTCGATCAGCGCGTCGCCGCTGGCCCAGCGGTTGTGGGTGTAGCTGGCGTCCTGGTCGAGGATCTGCGGCGCGTTGGGCGCCGGTGTCGCGTACGCGGTCAGCGCGGCGTTGCGGATCTTGACCATCGACGCGTAGCCGACGGACTGATCGGTGCGGCCCATCATGAACAGGATCGGGATGTGGCGGGACGGCGTGCGGCCGGGCGTGAAGCAGGTCGCCTCGCCGAAGCTCGTGCCGTCGCCGGCCCCGGCGGGCGCCGCCGACGCGAACAGGTCGGCGTGATCGCACAGCAGGCGCCAGGTGACGAAGCCGCCGCGCGAGAACCCGGTGACATGGATCTTCCTGGCGTCGACGCGGAACACGGCCGCGAATTGCCGGACCATGTCGACGAGGGTCGCGTCGTTGGTGGCGTGCCAGGTCGAGCCGGCCTCGCCGCCGCCGTAGGGCGGGCCGCTCGGCGCGATCACGATGTAGCCGTGCTGGGCGCCGAGCGCGCGCAGGTTGGTGTGGCCGTCCATCAGCAGGCCGCTGCCGGTGTCGCCGTGCAGCTCGAGGATCAGGCCGCAGCCGGCCGCCTCGCACGCCGCCGGGATCCGCGCGTCGACCTGCAGGCCGCCGCAGGTGAACGCGTGGTCGCCCGCCGAGACGTCGGTGATGCAGCCCGCGGCGACCGGCGGCGCGCCGGGCGGGGCATCGGCGCCGCCCGCGGCATCGGCCGACGGCTGCTGGGCCTCGGGGCTGCTGCAGGCCACGGCGAGGACGGCGAGCCAGGCGTACCGCATCCGCCGAGCCTACGCGCCCTGGCCGCACCATGGCGGGCTGGAATCCGCGGCGCGCGGCGCGGGTCACAGTGCGGGGCGGCGAGAGCTCGGCGAAATCGCCAGGCCTTGCCCTGGGCCGTGAGAGCTCGGCGAGATCGCCAGGCCTTACGCCGGGCCGTGACAGATCGGCTAAAT
>DASWOO010001222.1:0-1867 GCA_036404335.1 Kofleriaceae bacterium | reverse complement strand
CACGCCTGGCGGTTGACGTCCATCACCGACGCGGTCGCGGTCACCGACATCGGCATCGCCGGGTCGACGGTCAGGTAGTCCATGTGCAGGACGTGCGCGCCGGTCGCGTCGGTCTTGCTCGCCAGGCTCCACGACCGCGGCAACCGGCCGGGGACGAACAGGCCCTCGTCGGCGAGCTCGCCGCCACCGGACGGGCCGGTCATCCACCACGGGGTCCACGCGCCGAACACATAGTCGTCGCGGTTGGGCGGGGTGAAGCTGGTCTGGCTCGCGGTCACCGTCCAGGTGACGGCGGCACCGGCGAGCGGGCCGCCGGCGAAGTACTTGGCGTTGACCGTGACGTCCCCGCCGCCGCCGACCAGGAACGGGCCCTGGCTGGCCTGGGCCGAGACCTCGAACTCGGGCCGGCGGAACTCCTCGACCTGGATCGCGTGGACGAAGCTGCCGGTCATCGCCCCGGCCGCGGTGAACATGATCTGCGCGTAGCCGAGGTTCGGGGTCTTGGGCAGCGTGAACTTGGTGTCGAACCCGCCGAGCGCGTCGACCTGGGTCGTGCCCTTGGCGATCTGGTTGCCGGTCGAGTCGGCGGCCAGGTAGCTGACCGTCACCGCGCCGGCCACCGGGCCGACGTCGCCGTTCTTGCCCTGATCGAGCGTGCGCAGCCAGCCCTTGAGCGAGACCTCCTCGCCCGGCTTGTACAGCTTGCGGTCGTCGGTGACGTACCAGGCCAGCATCTTGTCGCGCGGCTGGCGGAACCAGCTGCCGCCCTCGCTCCAGTAGCCGTTGTCCTCGGCGACGAACGCGACGTCGGCGCCGCGCCGGGCGATCAGGTAGTTGGTGCCCTTCTGGTTGGCGGTCAGCGCCAGGGTCGCGAGCCCGCCGTCGTCGGTGGTCGCGGTCGTGCCGTACGGCCGCAGCTCGAGGCTGACCCCGGCGGCGTGCTTGCCGGTGTCGAGCTCGGCGGCGTAGGCGACCAGGCTGTCGGCGTCGACGTGGGCGTCGATCGCCAGCTTCGTCGACTGCACCCAGGCGATGAGCTTGGGCGCCGGCGAGGCCTCGGTCCACGGCGTCGGCTCGACCACGGCGATCACGTGGCCCAGGCCCCCGGCGGCGAGCGCCGGCTTGAGATCGACGTGGGTCTCGGCGAGCTGGTTCGTGCCGCCGTGGGTCGCGACGGTCGCGTCGAAGACCTTCTTGCCCGGCATCGCCAGCGGCTTGTCGTGGTTCCAGCGGTCGCGCATCATCGCGCCGTAGGCCTCGAAGTCGGCCGGGGTCACGGCGTAGAGCTGGACCTTCAGCTGCGCGTAGTTCGTCGTGAAGAAGTCGAGCGTCGGCTGCTTGGCGCTGGGGTCGAGCACGACCAGGCCCTGCGCGCCGTAGAACGTCGGCGTCGCGTCGCCGACCTCGAACGACCGGGTCTCGTCGCCGGCCAGGTGCTGGCCGAACGCGTCGGTGATGCCGCGCGCGATCGTCACGGCGTAGCGGGTGCGCGGCGAGGTCGCGCCCAGCACCGAGATCGACGCGCCGCCCTGGATGATCTTGGCGTCGGGGATCGCGGGCGAGATCGTGATCTGGCTGTCGTCGAGCTTGTCAGGGTCGAGCGGGTTATTGAGCTGGATGACCAGCGGCATGCCCGGGCGGCACTCGTGGTTCCAGCCGCACTCGGCCTTGGTGACCTGGAGCGGCGGGTAGGTCCGGAACTCGAACGCCTGCGGCTGGGCCGTGGTGTTGCGGCCCTCGGCCGACGGCGTGCCGGCGGCGAGCGTGACCTGGATCGACGCGTCGGCCGGCAGGTCCTGGCTCGCGCGGAACGCCAGCCAGCGCCCGTCCTGCTCGGCGTGCACGACCCCGTCGACGATCGAGGCCA
>DASWOO010001221.1:0-4973 GCA_036404335.1 Kofleriaceae bacterium | reverse complement strand
GCCGGCGAGTTCTTCGGCGAGATGGCGATCCTGAACGGCCGGCCGCGCTCGGCGACCGCGGTCGCGCGCAGCCAGACCCGCGTGTTCGTCATCGACGCGACCACGTTCGAGGCCATGCTGCGCGCGCGCCCCGAGATCGCGCTGCGCATCATCCGCTCGCTATCGAGCCGGCTCGACGCCGCCAACCATCACGTCGAGCTGCTGCTGCTGCCGACCGCCGATCACCGCGTCGTCCAGTGCCTGCGGCGGATGGCCGAGGAGCAGATCCAGCGCGCCGGGATCGCCATGACCCACGGCTCGGCGATCCTGGTACCGGCCACCGCGGCCGACATCGCCGCGCGCGTCGGCCTGCCGCTCGCCGAGGTCACCGAGGTCATCGACCGGCTGCGCGCGGGCCAGCTGGTGATCACGATGCGCGACACCGGCATCGACGGCGAGGGCTATGTCGTCCCAGAGGTCGGCCGCCTGCTCGAGTTCCTCGAGTTCCTCACCTTGCGGTCGCGCTACGAGGCAAACCCGTAGCGTCCGGCAGTCGCCGGCGCATCGCCTGTTCCAGGGAGCGCGATCAGGCCGCGGCTTCGCCGTCGCGGATCCGGATCACCTTGCGCACGAGCGCCGGGAGCTCGTCGTTCTTGCCGTGAACGAGCGTCTCGATCTCGGGCGCCATCTGCGTCAGCTGCTGCTTGAGCGCCGAGCTTGTCGTGCCGGTGAGCAGGGTCGAGATCACGGCGACCAGGAACGAGCCGCCCCAGATCTCGCGGACTGCCTCGGTGGCCGAGGCTGCCTGCACCACCGTGAACCCCTCGGCCTCGAGCGCGCGCGTCATCTCTTCGCGCTCCGTGCTGATTTCATTAACGATTAGAACCGAAGACATCGGAGACCTCACGACCAGAAGGCAGGCACAAAGTGCTCTATGCCCCCTGAATGGGCTGCATTTTTCCCATGCTGCTTACCAGGTTCGGGCGCGGGTCGCGAGAGAAAGGCGACTTAGAATTCATGGCTTCACGATGAAACGCGGCTTTACGAGCAGTTGGCCCTCTGGTATCTAGCGCGCCATGGCTTGGTGGTCTCGTACACAAGGACTGGCTGTAGAGCCCAAAAAGTCAGTCCCTAAAGGGATCTGGACCAAGTGTGAGCGCTGCAACTCGACGTTGTACGAGGCCGATCTCGACGCCAACTTCCGGGTCTGCACGAACTGCGATCACCATTTCCGGATGCCGACCGACGGCCGGATCCAGATGATCGTGGACGAGAACACGTGGACCGAGCACGACCGCGCGCTCGAGAGCAGCGATCCGCTGGGGTTCCGCGTGGATGGCAAGAAGTACGTCGATCAGGTCAAGTCGTCGACCCGCAAGGTCGGCCCGGGCGACGCGTACCGCGCCGGCACCGCGGCGATCGGCGGGATCACGGTCGAGGCCGGGTTCTTCGCGTTCGAGTTCATGGGCGGCTCGATGGGCTCGGTCGTGGGCGAGAAGATCACCCGGCAGTTCGAGCGCGCGGTGGCGACGCACCGGCCGGCGATCATGTTCTGCGCATCGGGCGGCGCCCGGATGCAGGAGGGCGTGCTGTCGCTGATGCAGATGGCCAAGACGTCGGCGGCCCGGAGCCGGCTGCGCGAGGCGAAGGTGTCGTACATCTCGGTGCTGCTCCACCCGACCACCGGCGGCGTCGCCGCGTCGGTCGCGATGCTGGGCGACATCATCATCGCCGAGCCGGACGCGCTGATCGGCTTCGCCGGGCCGCGCGTGATCGAGCAGACGATCCGCCAGCAGCTGCCGCCGGGGTTCCAGCGCTCGGAGTTCTTGCTCGAGCACGGCATGGTCGACATGGTGGTCAGCCGCAAGGATCTGAAGCCGACGCTGGCGCGGACCCTGCGCTGGCTCGATCGCACCAAGGCGGTGCCGGAGCGCCGGACCGGCGCGGTCGCGCTCGCGCTCCCCGAGGACTACGAGATCGCCGCGACCGACTAGCGTGCGCCGATGACCGCATACGGCGAGCTGCTCGCCCGGCTCCTGCCCGCGCGCCGGTTCGGCGTCGTGCTCGGCCTCGAGCGGATGCGCCAGATCCTCGACCGGCTCGGCGCGCCGGATCGCCGGCTCGGCGCCGTGGTCCACGTCGGCGGGACCAACGGCAAGGGCTCGACGGTCGCGATGATCGCCGCGCTGGCCGCGGCCGCGGGGCAGCGCGTCGCGACGTACACGTCCCCGCACCTGTCGAGCTTGCGCGAGCGGATCCAGATCGCCGGCGCGGCGATCTCCGAGGCGGCGATGGTCGCCGCGGCCGAGCAGGTGCGCGCGGCCGGCGGCGACGAGCTGACGTTCTTCGAGCAGGTGACGGCGATCGCGATGGTGGCGATCGCCGAAGCGGCGGTCGATGTCACCGTGCTCGAGGTCGGGCTGGGCGGTCGGCTCGACGCGACCAACGTGATCGATCCGGCGATCGCGGTGGTCACCGGGGTGGCGATGGATCACGAGGCGATCCTCGGCGCGACCCTGGCGGCGATCGCCGGCGAGAAGGCCGGGATCTGGAAGCCGGGCAGGCCGGCGATCATCGGCGCGTCGGGGCTGGCCGAGGCGGTGCCGGTGCTGGCGGCGGCGGCGGCGGCGGCGGGCGCGATCGTGCGGCTCGTCGATGCCGGCGACGTGGCCGCGGTGCCGCCGGTGGCGCTGCCCGGAGCGCACCAGCGCCGCAACGCCGCGGCGGCGATCGCGGCGGTCCGCGCGCTCGGCCTGCCGATCGTGGCCGCGGCGCTGCAGCAGGTCCGGCACCCGGGCCGGTTCGAGGTGATCGACGACGCCGCGGGGCGGGTGATCCTCGACGGCGCGCACAACCCGCACGGCGCGGCGGCGCTGGCCGCGGCGCTGGCCGAGCGCGGCGAGCGGCCGGTGCTGATCGCGGCGATCTCGGCCGACAAGGACGTCGCGGCGATCGCCGCGGCGCTCGCGCCCGCCGTGCGCGCGGTGATCGCGACGCGCTACCAGCAGGACCGGGCGATGGATCCGGCGGCGCTCGCCCGGGTGTTCGCGCGCCCGGCGCTGGCCGTGTCGACGGCGCCGGATCTGCCGGCCGCGCTGGCCATGGCGCGCGCCCTCGGCGGGCCGATCCTCGTCGCCGGCTCGCTGTTCCTGGTCGGCGAGGCGCGCACGCTCCTGCTCGGCGCGCCGACCGACCCGTTCGTCGTCACCGATCCGCCTGCTAATCCGGCCGGCGGGGCGGCGTCCACTTGATCACGAGCATCGTCCGCTCGTCGCCGTCCCACGATCGATCCTGGAACGCCGCGCGCACGTCCTTGGCGCCGGCGAGCTCGAGCAGGCCCTCGAAGAACCCCATCGTCTGGTGCGCCGCGGCTTCCTCCGCCGGCATGCCCATGTAGTAGCGCACGACGATGTGCGCCTCGTCGTCGTGCAGCATCGGCACGTCGAGTGCGTTGAAGTTGAAGAACGTCTCGCGCAGCACGCGGAACCGCGACAGCGTTTCAGGCGGGTCGTTGGGTTGCAGCAGCAGCGGATTTGCGGCGCGCAGCTGGGCGGCCGAGTAGCGGCCCCACAGCTGGACCGGAAACAGCTCGCCCCGGGTCACGGCGTGCAGGATCGCGTTGCCCATGCGCTCGAACGTCGTCATCGGGTACCAGGCCGCCGGATCGATCTGCATGTGGAGATACGGCAGATCGTCCCCGGCGAGCTGGCGCGACCAGTCCACGGACTTCTGTGACCGCAGCATGCGGACGTAGTCGACGAACAGCACGCCCCGAACCTGGCGCATCGCGCACATCATAACCCGGGGAAAATTGCGCGGGGAGCGCCGAGCCCGTACGATCTGGTCATGCGTGGCGCGTTGGTCCTGTTGCTGGTGGCGGCGCCGTGGGCTCGGCCCGATGCCGCGAGCGCGGCGCCCTCGGGCCCGCCGCACAAGGAGGGCGAGTACGGCGGTGTGACCCCTGGCGAGGCCGCCGACAGCGACAAGCCGGCCCGGCCCAAGCATCCGCCGCCCAAGGGCACGCTGACCTGGATCGGCTTCGAGGCCAAGGACGGCGGCGCCGACGTGTTCTTCCAGTCGGTCGCGCCGTTCACGGTCAGCCAGCACGTCGAGGGCGCGACGCTGGTCGTGTACTTGAGCCTGCCGCACCTCGGGCACAACACCTGGCGGCAGATCGACACCCGGTTCTTCGACAACCCGCTGGCAGGCGTCATCGCGCGCACGGTCGGCGCGGCGAAGGCGAGCAAGGATCGCCCGGCGCACGCCGCCGGCATCGAAGCGCGGATCGCGTTCAAGAACGCCAAGGACGCCCGCGAGGCCGCCGTGCGCACGGCGACCGAGGCCGACGGCATGTACTACACGCACCTGACGTTCGGCGAAGGCACCGAGCCGCGCTAGCCGGCGTCACAGGGGGATGGCAGAGTCGGAGCCGTGGAGCCCGGCCCCGCAGATGACGACGGTTCGACGGATCTCGGCGATGTCGATGACGTCGGCGAGCTGCGCGAGCTGGCGCGCCAGCTGCGCGGTCAGCTGCTGCGCCACGCCGCGCTCGGCGCGTGGGCGGCGCCCGGCGGCGTGACCGCGCGCCACGAGCTGCCGGTGATCGAGGCGCCGCCGGTCGCCGAGCCGGCGGTGATCGAGGCGGCGCCGGTGGTCGATCACGACTACCACCCGAAGATCTTCGAGCACGGCGTGCCCGACGAGGTCGTGGCCGACGCCGCGTTCCCGATCGTGCCGCCGCGCCGGACCCTGCAGCAGATCCGCGACGAGCTGGGCGACTGCACGCGCTGCAAGCTGAGCGCGACGCGGCGCACGATCGTGTACGGCGTCGGCGCGGCGGACACGCCGCTGATGTTCGTCGGCGAGGCGCCGGGCGAGCAGGAGGACCGGCGCGGCGAGCCGTTCGTCGGCCCGGCGGGCCAGCTGCTCGACAAGATGATCGAGGCGATGGGCTGGACCCGCGCCTCGGTCTACATCGCGAACACGACGAAGTG
>DASWOO010001220.1:0-10564 GCA_036404335.1 Kofleriaceae bacterium | reverse complement strand
GGCCGCGGCCCACCGCGCCTCGTCGGTGTCGCCCGGGACCTCGCTGATCGCCAGCGTCAGCGGCGACCACGGCAGCACCTCGTGCAGCAAGGTTCCGTTAGCCCGCCGCAGCCGCGAGCGCAGCACGTCGTGCCGCCGGATGATCTCGTCGAGCGCGCGCTCGAGGGCGGCCACGTCGAGGCTGCCGACGATACGCATCGACAGATCCTGGTTCTCGGCGGGCAGGTTCGGCGCCTCGGTGTTGATCCGATACAGCATCTCCTGGGACGCCGACGCCTCGGTCTCGGCCGGCAGATCGGGATCGCGCCGCAACGGCGGCTTCGCCACCGCGCCGGCCTGGGCCTGCACCTCGCGGACGTGGGCCGCGAGCTCACCGACGGTCGGGAAGCGAAAGATGTCCATGACCGCCAGCTGGATCGCGCACAGCTCGTTGATCCGGGTGATCACCCGGAACGCCAGCATCGACTGGCCGCCGAGCTCGAAGAAGTTGTCGTCGGCGGCGACCTGCGCGATGCCGAGCACCTCCCGCCAGGCGCCGGCGAGGCGTTGCTCGAGCGCGTCCATCGGCGCGGCGTCCGGCGCTTCGTCGGAGCCGGGCGTGGGCGCGGGCGCGGCGGCCTGCGGCGCGGGCAGCGCCTTGAGGTTGACCTTGCCGTCGGGCGTGAGCGGCAGCTCCGGCAGCACGACGAACGCGCTGGGGATCATCTCGTCGGGCAGCCTGGGCGCCAGGAACGCGCGCAGCTCGCCGGCCGACAGCGGTTCATCACCGCGCAGCACGAGGTACGCGACGAGCCGCAGCTCGCCGGTGTCGGTGCGGCCCTGCACGGCGACCTGCCGGACGCCGGGATGCGCCACCAGCGCGGCCTCGACCTCGCCGGGCTCGACGCGATAGCCGCGGATCTTCAGCTGATGATCGATCCGGCCGACGAACTCCAGGACGCCATTGGGCCGCCGCCGCACCAGGTCGCCGGTGCGGTAGACCCGGGCGCCGGGCTGGCTGGCGAACCGGTCCGGCACGAATCGCTTTGCCGTCTCCGCCGGATCGTGGAGGTAGCCCCGCGCGATCGCGTCGCCGCCGATCAGCACCTCACCCGGCAGACCGGGCGGCACCTTCTGCCCGGCCTGGTTGACGACATAGATCTTCGTCCCGCGGATCGGCGTGCCGATCGGCGCGACGGCCGGCCAGTCGTCCGGGCTACCGGGCACCTGGTAGGCCGTGACGATGTGAGCCTCCGTCGGCCCGTAGACGTTGATCAGCGCGGCCTCCGGGTTGCGCCGGAACAGCGCGCGGATCGCGGGCGTGAGCTGCAGGGCCTCGCCGCCGACGTAGACCTCGCGCAGCGCGGGCAACGCCCGCTGGGTCAGCTCGGCCGCGTCGGCCAGCTGGCGCAGCCCGACGAACGGCAGGATCACGCGCGACACCCGCTCGCGCGCGAGCAGCTCGAGCAGCACGCCGGGCTCGCGCCGCGCCGACTCCGGCATGACCACGAGGCAGCCACCGACTGCCCAGGTCGGAAAGATCTCCTGAAAGCACAGATCGAAGCTGAGCCCGTTGAATTGCAATGTTCGCTGATCGGATGTCCCGCGCGAATACTCGAGCTGCCAGGCGACCAGGTTGGCCAGGCCGCGGTGCGGCATCGCGCAACCCTTGGGCCGGCCGGTCGATCCCGAGGTGTGAATGACGTACGCGAGATCATCGCCATTCACCGACACCGCGGGCGGCGAGTCGGGCTCGCCCTCCACGTCTTCGAAGCACAGGTGCGGGACGGGCGCCCACGGGTTGCCGAGATCGCGGTGAGTCAGGATCAGCTGGACGCGCGCATTCTCGACGATGTGCGCCATGCGCGCCGGCGGCTCGTTCGACGAGACGTTCGACACCGGCACCAGGGTCAAGCCGGCCTTGTGGAGCGCGAGCAACGCGACGAGGTGATCGACGCCGCGGCGCAGCACCACGCCGACGCAGGTCTCGCGTGCGCCGGTGACACGCAGCAAGCGGTGTGCGAGGCGATTCGACAGGATCTCGAGCTCGCGATACGTGAACCTCTGGCCATCGAACACGACCGCCGGAGCGTCCGGTGTCCGAGCTGCCTGTTCCTCGAACCAGTGATGCGCGGGTTGGAACATCGGTCGTGATTGTATAGGATGAAGTCAGGCCGGAGGCCTTGTATGAAGCTTCGACTGGGCGCGCTCGACGAGCTCAATGCTCGCCCGCTGTGGTTCTCGCTCGGAGCGGATCCGGATATCGATCTGATCAGAGACACGCGCGCGGGTGCGACCGAGCTCCTCGAAGGCGATCGCGTCGACGCCGCGGTCGTGTCGGTCGTCAAGGCGGCCGAGGCAGGCTGGTATCGCGCGCCCGGCATCGGCATCGCGGCCGCGCAGACCCTGGGCAGTGTCCTGCTGCTGTCCGACGTGGTGCCGCACGAGGCGTCCGTCATCTATGCCGCGCAGGATTCGCGCACGTCCACGATGCTGCTCATGGCGCTGCTGCGCCGCATGGGCCGCACGCCCACGGTGATCCGGTTGCCGGCGGCCGAGGCGCGCGCCAAGGCCAAGCAGGATCGGGGCAGCGCGGCGCTGCTGATCGGCGACGAGGGGATGAAGGCGCGCGCCTCGTTCGCCGCGTCGTGGGATCTGCTCGAGGCGTGGAACCAATGCACCGGGCTGCCGATGGTGTTCGGCGTCTGGGCGAGCCGCCGGCCGATCACCGCCGAGGTCTCCCGGCGCCTGATCGACGCCGCGGCTCAGGGGGAGCGGCAGTACGCGCGGATCGCCGACGAGATGGCGGGCGAGGGCTGGATCACGCGCGACGACGCCGCGGCGTATCTCCACCGCCTGCATTACACCCTGAACCCGGCCGACGAGCTCGCGATCGAGTTGCTGCTGACCATCCTGCAAGCGTACGAGCTGATCACGCTGCCCGCCGGCGCCCCCACGCTGCCGCGCAATCATCGCAACGTCCTGTCCTGGAACCAGCATGACGACGCCGCTCATCATCGATGACCGAGAGCTCGGCTCCTTCAAGGTGAATCGCCGGGTCTTCACCGACCCCGAGATCCTCCGCCAGGAGCGACTGAAGATCTTCGATCGCACCTGGATCTACGCCGCCCACGAATCGGAGCTCAGGTCGCCGGGGGCATACTGCGCGCGGAAGGTCGCGGGCCGGCCGGTGATCGTCGTGCGCGGGGACGACGGCGCCGTGCGCGTCTTCCTCAACACGTGCACCCACCGCGGCGTGCCGGTCTGCCAGACCGCGACGGGGTCCACGCGGTCGTTTCGCTGCCCGTATCACGGCTGGACGTTCAGCAACCAGGGCCGGCTGATCGGGCTGCCCCAGGCCGACGCGTACGGCGACGCGTTCAACCGGGACGACTTCGCGCTCGTCGGCCCGCCGCGGGTCGAGATCTATCGCGGCTTCATCTTTATCAGTTTCAATCCCGAGATCGAGCCGCTGGTCGAGTACCTCGCCGACGCGAAGGACTACCTCGACATGGTCTGCGATCAGTCCGAGGGCGGCATGGAGGTGGTCGCCGGGACGCACTTCTACTGCACGCGCGCGAACTGGAAGCTGGTCGTCGAGAACAACATCGACCTCTACCACGTGCCCACGGTGCACAAGCGCTACTTCGACTACGCGATCGGCGCCGGCGGGGACCGCAACACGCTGCGCCGCACCGGCCGCGGCCTCGATCTGCGCAACGGCCACGCCGCCGTCGAGAGCACGCCGCCGGCCGGCGGGCGCCTGGTCGCGTACTGGGGACCGCCGTTCCCCGAGTCGATGCGAGGCGACATCGAGGCGCGGCGCCACCGGCTCGAGGAGCGGTTCGGCCGCGACCGCGCGGATCAGATGTCGCTGTACAACCGCAATCTGATCCTGTTTCCCAATCTCATCATCAACGACGCGATCTCGGTGGTCATTCGCTCGTCGTTCCCGGTCTCCGAGGACTACGTCGAGATCACCGCGTGGGCGCTCGCCGGCGTGGACGAGAGCCCCGAGGATCGCCGGATGCGGATCGACAGCTTCCTCACGTTCCTCGGGCCCGGCGGGTTCGGCACCCCCGACGACACGGAGCTGCTCGAGTCCTGCCAGCGCGCGTTCGCGAACAAGGAGGTCGTGTGGTCGGACATCTCGAAGGGCGCCAAGCTCGAGCATCCGCGGCATGACGACGAGCTGCAGATCCGCGCGTTCTGGCGCCGGTGGAACGAGCTCATGAGCGCGGGCGGCTGAGCGCATGCTGCGCCACGAGATCGAGGATTTCCTGTACGCCGAGGCCGCGCTGCTCGACGAGTGGCGGCTCGACGAGTGGCTCGGCATGCTGACCGAGGACGTGACCTACATCGTGCCCGCCACCGACGCGCGCGACGCCGATCCGACCACCACCTTGTCGATCATCGCCGACGACGCACCCCGGCTGCGGGCCCGCGCCGAGCAGCTGCTCGGCAAGCACGCGTGGGCCGAGCATCCGCCGTCGCGCACCCGCCGGCTGATCACCAACGTGCGGATCCGCCGCGCCGAGGGCGCGACGATCGCCGTGACCGCGAACTTCGCCGTGTACCGGTTCCGCGGCGACGTGGCCGAGACCTTTGTCGGGCGATATGAATACACGCTCGTCCGGCGCGAGGACGGCCTCAAGATCCAGGTCCGGAAAGCCATCCTGGACCTCGAGGCGCTCCGCCCGCATGGCAAGCTGAGCATCATCCTGTGACCACACGCATGAAGACGATCGCAGAGCCGGCGCGGGATCTCCCGGTCATCGACGAGGCCGACGTGCTCGTCCTCGGCGGCGGGCCGTCGGGGATCGCCGCCGCCGTGGCCGCGGCGCGGGCGGGCGCGCGGACGATCCTGGTCGAGCGCTACGGGTTCCTCGGCGGGATGGGCACCGCCGCGATGGTGACCAACTTCTGCGGGCTGTTCGCCGACGTCGGCGGCGCCGCGACCCAGGTCGTCCATGGCATCGGCGACGACATCCTCGCCCGGATCCGCGCGCTGGGCGGCCTGAACCAGCCGCAGAGCAAGGGCGCGACGACGGTCATCTCGTACGACAACGCGGCCTACAAGCACGCGGCCGATCAGCTGCTGCTCGACGCCGGCGTCCGGCTCCGCCTGCACACGTTCGCGGTGGGCGCGCTGATGGACGGCGCGCGGATCATCGGCCTGGTCGTGGAGAGCAAGTCGGGCCGCGCGGCGCTGTGCGCGCGGACGTTCATCGATTGCTCCGGCGACGCGGACCTCGCGGCGTGGGCCGGCGCGCCGTACGAGAAGGGCGATCCGGGTGGCTATCTGGCCTATCCGACGATGATGTTCCGCATGGGCGGGGTCGACACGCAGGTCGCCGAGCGCGACGGCCTGCCGGAGATCCGCCGGCACGCCGCCGAGGCCCGGGCGCGGGGCGAGAGCACGTTCATGCGCTCCTCGCCGATCGCCGCGCCGCAGGCCCACCCGGGCGAGTGGCGCATGAACATGACGCAGGTGAACCTGGACGGCCGGTCGCTCGACGGCACCGACGTCGATCATCTGACGCGCGGCGAGGTCCTCGGGCGCGCCCAGGTGTTCCAGGCGGACCGCTACCTGCGCGACCAGGTGCCGGGCTTCGCGCACAGCTACGTGCTCGAGATCGCCCCGCAGCTCGGGATCCGCGAGACCCGGCGGATCGTCGGCCAGTATGTCCTGACCGGCGCGGACGTCGCGGAGGCGCGAGACTTCCCCGATGCGATCGGCTGCTCGGGCTGGCCGATGGAGAAGCACGTCCTGGGCGGCGTCGAGTGGACGTTCATCGGCGGCCGGGGCTATCACCAGATCCCCTATCGCGCGCTCGTGCCGCAGGGCGTGGACAACTTGCTCGTCGCGGGCCGGTGCTTCTCGGCGACCCAGGACGCGCAGGCCTCGGCGCGGGTCAGCGGGCCGTGCTTCGTCATGGGCCAGGCCGCGGGGACCGCGAGCGCGCTCAGCGTCCAGCGCGGCTGCAAGGTCGCCGAGGTCGAGCCCGACCGGCTCCAGGCCGCGCTCCGGGCCCAGCACGTGTTCCTCGGGCCCTGATCGCCGTGATCAAGTCGCCACGCCACGTCGTCTCGCTCGACGGCCTCCGCGGGCTCGGCGCGCTGTGCGTGCTGTGCACGCACTACACCCGCGATCTGATCCAGGACGCGCCCGGCTATCTCGCCGAGGCCGGGCATCTCGCCGCGGTGGAGCGCACGCCGCTGCACGTCATCTTCGCGGGCTATCCGTGGATCAACATGTTCTTCGTGCTCAGCGGGTTCGCGCTGTCGGCGATGATGTCCGGCAACACGTCCGGGCGATATCTGCCGTACGCGATCCAGCGCGTGTTCCGGATCTACCCCGCGTACTTCGTCACCGTGCTCGCCACGCTCGTGCTGCAGCACTTCCTCTATCACGGGCCGATCGCCGCGTTCGGCGAATGGTTCAACAGCAGCTGGACGGCGCCGCCGACGGGCCGGGACCTGCTCGATCACGCGATCATGATCGGCCAGTTCAAGACCGACCGGTTCGTCTTCGTGATCTGGTCGCTGGTCCAGGAGATGCGGATCTCGCTCTTGTTCCCGCTGATCTATGCGGTCGTCGGCCGGCTGGGCTTGCGGGGAAACCTCGGCGTGGGCGCGGGGCTGGTCGCGCTCGATCTCGCGTGGGCCACGCTGGCCGACCAGGAATACCTGACGCCGAACACGTATTACTTCACGCTGCACTACACGGTGTTCTTCTGGGCGGGCAGCGTGATCTTCAAGTTTCGCGACGCGCTCAAGCAGTGGTGGATGGCGCGCGGCACCGGGCCGATCGCGCTGCTCGGGATCGCCGGCTTCGTCCTGTTCACCTACAGCGAGCGGATCGACCAGCTGCTGACGCCGGATGCGATGCGCACCGTGGTGATCGGCGACTGGCTGGGCGGCGCCGGCGCCGTGATCTTCATCCTGTTCGTGATGTACGCGGCGCCGATCTCGCGGTTCCTGTCGACCTCGACGATGCGCTTCCTGGGCGGGATCTCGTACAGCCTGTACCTGGTCCACGGGATCGTGCTGCTCGCGGCGCTCCACGCCTTCTACGGCGCCGTGCCGCTCGCGATCCTGCTGCCGGCCTGCGTCGCGGTCAGCCTCGTGATCTCGTTCGTCTCGCTGAACCTCGTCGAGAAGCCGTTCATGCGGCTCGGCAAGCGGATCGCCGCTAGAACTTGAAGTAGATGAAGCTGCCGGCGTTCGTGCCGAACAAGAGCGTGAACGCCACCGCGAGCACGCACGCCGGCCAGAACACCCGGTCGCGCTGCATCGCCTCGCGTCGCCGCCAGGTCGCGGCGTCCACCAGGTGCGGCACGACCAGCGCCACGCCGACCAGCCCGAGCGTCAGGCACGTCGCGTAGCTGATGATCGACGCGACGTCCGAGACGAACAGCGCTCGGGTGAGGCTGGCCGCGGCACCGAGATCGGGCGAGCGAAACAGGATGAAGCTGACCGCGACGACGAAGAAGGTGATCGCGCGGCACAAGGTCGCGAGCGGCCAGCGCTCCGCGCGATCGTGCCAGGCATCCGGTGCGCGCAGCGAGAGGAACCGCGCGGCGATGATCGCGAGGCCGTGATACAGGCCGTAGGCGACGTACGTCCACTGCGGACCGTGCCACACGCCGACGAGCAGCCAGGTGATCAGCAGCGAGGCGTACGTGCGCCGCGAGTAGCGCGCGAGCGGCATGAACACGTAGTCGTGGATCCAGGACGACAGCGTCTTGTGCCAGCGCCGCCAGAAGTAGATCGGCGAGGTCGCGATGAACGGCAGGTCGAAGTTGTGCGGCAGCTCGATGCCGACGAGCAGCGCGGCGCCGAGCGCCATGTCGGTGTAGCCGCAGAAGTCCGCGTAGAGCTGCGCGGCATAGGCGAGCACGCTGGTCCAGGCCGCGAGCGTGCTCGGCGGATCGCTGAACGCGGCGGCCGCGACCGGGCCGAGCAGGCCGGCGAGGGTCTTCTTCGCGAGGCCGAGGAACAGGAGCCACAGGCCGAAGCGGTAGGAGCTTGCCTGGATCCCGGCGAGGCGCTCGAACTGCGGGACCAGCTCGGGCATGCGGACGATCGGCCCCGATAGCAGGTGCGGAAAGAACGTGAGCGGCGCGAGGCAATCGAACACGGCGTGCTGCGCGCCGATGCTCCGCCGGTAGACGTCGACCACGTACGCGACGTTGACGAACGTGTAGAACGACAGGCCGACGGGCGACAGGCCGAGGTTGGCGTACTTGAAGACGACGAGCAGCGCGAGGCAGCCGCCCACGCCGATGCCGAGCCAGCGCCGCCGGGTCGCCTCCGCGGCGGCGATCCGGCGCGCCGCCACGAACGCCAGGAGGCTCGAGCCGAGCAGCAGCGGCACGTACGCCAGGCCCCAGGTCGCATAGAACGCGAGGTTGGCGACGACGACGAGCTGCCGCGCCCGCGCCGGGAACCTGCGCGCGACGTGGAACAGCACGACGAAGGCGGCGAGGAACAGCGCGAAGTAGATCGTGGTGAAGGTCATGGCTTGTCGAGGACGTCCGCGACGCGGCGCGCGAGCAGGGTGCTGAGCTTGCGGGCGCCGACGGTCAGCGACAGGTGCTCGGCGTCGCTGAAGTCGTCGAGCGCGAGCTCGGGAGTCTCGACCAGATCGATCATGGGAGCGCCGGTGTCGCGCTGGACCTTGGCGATCACGTCCGCCAGCCGCTTGCGCGCGGCCGGCGGCATCGCCTGCATGATGTTCGGGCTGATCGGCATCGCGACGAGCACGACGCGCTCGGGGCACTGCGCGAGCACGCGGATCTGCTCGATGACGCGCTCGACGGCCGCAGCGTTGACCTCCATCGGCAGGAGGCCGAGCTCCTCGGTCGCGACGACGCGCTGCCGCGCGAGCGCCTGCTCGGTGTGATTGAGCCGCAGGACCTCGTCGTACGACGCCTGGGTGTCGGGGCCGACCGGCACGAAGCCGCGGCCCTCGGGCAGCCACGTCGTCTGGCGATGCACGTCGGCGAAGCGCTTGAACGCGGCGAACCGCGGCGGGACCGGCTGGCGCCAGGCTGCCGGCTCGAGGTCCTGGTAGAGATACGCCGTCACCGCCTCCGCCACGGCCGAGGGCTCGCGATAGCCCAGCGGCCCGGCGAGCAGCGCGCGCAACGCGCCGCCCGGATCATCGCGCAGCGCTCCACCCAGCCGGGCCGGTCGGAGCGTCATCGCCGCGATCTGCGCCTTGTAGGCCTGGATCCCGGGGTCGCTGAGATCGTCGGCGACCAGCTTGTCGAGAAACTCCGAGGGCGCGACCTCGTAGAGCAGCAGCGGCCAGCGCGTGCCGTGCGCGCGATGCGCTGCGCAGATCGAATCGGCGAAGAACCGCTGGAGCTGCACCGACGTCGGCACCAGGCCGAGGTTGAACGACGTCAGCGCGTGGCCGCGCGCGGCGAGGCTCGCGTCGAACGTGCGGGGATCGAAGCCGAACCACACGGCCGAGGTCCCGATGAACGCGGCATCGACGCGCTCGTGCTCCACGGCATCGATCGCCCCGGCCGCGCGGCTCAGATCGAGCAGCGAGAGCCGGCTGTGGATCGGCACCACGCGCTCCACGCCTTCTGCGAAGCCCCGCGCCGTCAGGAGTGCCAGTGCGAGGACCGCAATCGCAGTACCCGCTGCCCGCATCACGACGGCAGGCGCGCGAGTCTCGCTCACGACTGCACATTACCATACGCGCTTGCGGTCCGACATGATGGATGTTACCGATCTCGCGATGGATCTCGCACAGCGCGCGCGCGTTGCCTGCGACGGCGCCATTGCCCTGTTCGATCACGACGGCCAACCGCTCGCGGACATGCGGCGGATGTACTTCGCGCTGTGCGATCACCTGGCAGCGCTGCCGGCCTCGCAGCCGGTCGGGATCCTGCTCGATCGCCACCCGCGCTACGTCGTCGCGATCTGCGCCGCGCTCGAGACCTACCGGCCGTTCGTGCCGCTGAACCTCGACTGGCCGGCGCCGCGCCGGGACCGCATCGTCGAGCTGACCGGCTGCACCATCCTCGACGAGGCGACGCTCGACGCGATCTGCCGGCGCGCGGCGCCGGGGCCGCGCCCGCCCGTGGCATCGGCGCCGGAGCGCGTCGCGTACATCATGTGCACGTCGGGCACGTCGGGCACGCCCAAGGCGGTGGTGATCTCGCGCGAGGCATTCTCGAGCTTCGTGACCTGGGTCGATGGCTATTTCTCGACCATCACCGCGAATGACCGCGTGCTGCTGACTGCCGAGTTCACATTCGATATGTCGCTGCTCAACATCGCCCTGCTGCTGAGCGGGCGGGGACAGCACTACGTCTCGCGGGTCACGGGCGACGCGTTCCAGCTCGCCGCGCAGATCGAGCGCGATCAGATCACGGCGCTCGTCACCGTACCGAACACGATGAGCAGCCTGCTCATGCCCGCGGTGACCCGGCGGCGCAACCTTGGCTCCCTCGCGCACCTGCTGCTCGGCGGCAGCCGGTTCTCGTACGGCGTCTACGAGGCGGTCCAGCACAACCTGCCCGAGGCGCGCTGCTACAACCTGTACGGGCCGACCGAGTGCACC
>DASWOO010001219.1:0-2077 GCA_036404335.1 Kofleriaceae bacterium | reverse complement strand
CGACGCCGCCGGCTTCGTCGACTCGGGGCAGTTCGTCGACTTCCAGGGCGCCCGCTGCGCCTGGTAGCTAGAACTTCGGCTTGCGGCCTTTGTACTTCAGGGTCAGATCCTGCAGGTACTTGGCGAGGCTAATGAGATCCTCGTCGTCGGACGCGCGCGAGACGTAGACCGCGGAGATGTCGGCGCCCTCGCCGGCGTCGCCGCCCTCCTTGAGCTGCAGGCTGACGTAGCCCTCGTCCTCGTCGCGCTTGCCGTGCTTGCGGCTCGGGATGTCGAGGGCGTCGATCAGCCGCCAGACCTTGGCGGTCTCCTTGTCGGTCATCGTGAACGTGCCGAGCTTGTCGGTCTTCTGCTCGACCGCGTAGCTGACCCACATCGAGCTGCCGGTGATCCGGATCTGCCAGTCGTCGTTCTTGTCGGGCATGTTCGACACGAAGTCGAACCGCCGGCCGTTGGTCTCGCCGTGGTCGGCGTCGCCGCCCTGGCGGCCGGCCTGAACGTAACTACCGCCGGCACCGCCGGGGCACGCGGCAAGGACGCAGACAAACGCGAGGAGCAAGCACCGCACGGACCGAGCATAGCAGTATGTTCGCGGCGCCGTGCCGCTCCGCTTCCAGGGCCAGCTGCTCGACGCGCCGATCCGCTGGCGCGACGGGACCCACCGCGCCGCCAGCCTCGAGGCCACGTGGCGGCGGTTCGCGCCGGCGATGAAGCGCGCGCAGATCACCCGGCTCGCCGACGTCACGGGCCTCGACACCTTCGGCATCCCGGTGTTCGCGGCGATCCGGCCGATGGGCCGATCGCTGTCGACCCAGCAGGGCAAGGGCACGTCGCCGCTCGCGGCCAAGGTCAGCGCGCTGATGGAAGGTCTCGAGACCTGGACGGCAGAGCAGGTGGCGCACAGCCGGCCGATCACGCGCGCGACCTGGCGCACGCTCGGCAGCCGCGCCGTCGACGTCCGCAAGCTGCCGCGGCCGCGCGGCCGGCTCGATCGCGACGCGACCTGGCGCTGGGTCGAGGGCTGGGACCTCGTCGCCGATCGCGCGATCTTCGTCCCCGAGCAGGCGGTCACGCTCGACACGACGTTCCGCGCGCCGCCGATCTTCGACATCTCGTCGAACGGCCTGGCGTCGGGCAACGCGCCGGTCGAGGCGATCGCGCACGGGCTGTGCGAGGTGATCGAGCGCGACGCCGAGGCCGCGTGGCGCCGATCCGGCAGCGATCGCCGGCTGGTGCTCGACACGATCGACGACGACGCGTGCCGCGGCCTGATCGCCCAGATCGCCGCGGCCGGCGCGCGGATCTACGTCTGGGATCTGACCGCCGACCGCGAGCCCCGGCCGGCGATCTCGGTGATCGGCGCCGCGGTCATGGAGGATCCGGCCGAGCCGGCGTGGCGCACGCTCGGGTTCTACCAGGGGTTCGGCGCGCACTGGCGGCCCGAGGTCGCGATCGCCCGGGCGCTGACCGAGGCGGCGCAGACCCGGCTGACCTACATCGCCGGCGCGCGCGACGACTTCTTCCCGGTCGACTACGCGCGCGCGACCGACCCCGAGCTGCTCGCCGATCTGTGGGACCGGTTCTCCCAGCCGTGCGACGAGCCGGTGGTGTTCGACGACCTGCCGCGGCTCGAGGCCGAGACGCTGGGCGAGGCGCTGGGCGCGATGGTCGCCGGCCACGCCCAAGTGATCGCGGTCGACCTCACCCACCCCGAGCTGCGGGTGCCCGTCGTCAAGGTCCTGGTCCCGGGCCTGGCGACCGATCTCGAGGCGATGGGCTGATGGCGACCACGCTGGTCTTCGTCGGCCCGACCCTGGCCGCCGCCGAGGTCGCCGCGCGGCTGCCCGGCGCCGAGCTGCGCCCGCCCGTGGCGGTCGGCGACGTGCTGCAGCTGGTGCGCGGCCGCCGCCGGCCGGCGCGGATCGCGATCATCGATGGCTACTTCGAGCGGATGGCCGCGGTCTGGCACAAGGAGCTGCTGCGCGCGCTCGAGCGCGGCATCGAGGTCTGGGGCGCGTCGAGCATGGGCGCGCTGCGCGCCGCCGAGCTGGCCCCGTTCGGCATGCGCGGCGTCGGC
>DASWOO010001218.1:0-8687 GCA_036404335.1 Kofleriaceae bacterium | reverse complement strand
TTGCCCAGCACGATCTTGCGCTCGCGGCGCTGCCGGCAGATATCGACCGGATCGCGCGCGATGGCGTGCGACGGATTGCCCTCCCAGGAGCCGTAGAGCGGCTCGATCAGGCAGTCATCGCCGGTCGGCTCGTCGAGCTCGAACGGCTCGAGCCGGAACGCGTCCTCGGCGATCTTGAGCTCGCGCGGCGGCTGCGGTCCCTTGGCGGGAGGTGGCCCCTCGTGGAGGACCCAGGCTTCGGTCGTCAGCATCGGGCAGCTCTTCCCCCGCACGTGGCATGCGGTGCAGTGAATCGGTGAATGGCGCTAGGCCGGACGCGCCGGGACACGGAGCTTCTTGAAGCGCTCCGAGTGCAGCGGCCCGGTCGCGATCGTGAACTTGACTGGCACCTTGTAGCGCGCGAGCCGCTCCAGGCAGATCCGGCGGAGCCGGCGCCGCAGCTCGCCCGGATCCTCGTCGGTGATGAGCTGGACGTCGGCCACGACGCGCGCGCCGAACATCGCGTCGTGCTCGCCGTAGACCCGGACATCGCAGATGTTGTCGGCGGCCATCAGCACCGACTCGATCTCCAGCGGCGTGACCTTCTCGCCGCCCACGTTGATGATGTCCGAGTCGCGGCCCAGGAACCGGATCCACTCGCCGTCCTGGTCCACGCGATCACCGGTCGCCATCCAGCCGTCGGCGTCGATCGGGTTGGGCGCGTTGAGATACCCCAGCATCGCGAACGCGGAGCGGATGTGGAGCAGGCCGTCGATCACGCGGTACGAAAAGCCGTCGCCGCCGAGCTTGACCCACAGCGAGTCCGACGACCGCGACTGGGTGCGCGTCAGGCACAGCTCGCTCGTGCCGTAGGTCTGGTGAAACCGCGCCTGGGGAAACAGCCGGGTCACGCGATCGAGCACGCTCTGCGGCATCGGCTCGGCGCCGTAGCTGATGAGCTTGAGCGAGCTCAGATCGTGGCGCTCGTGGCAGCCCGAGGCCAGCAGCAGGGTCAGGAACGTCGGCGTCACCGGCAGCAGCTCGACGCGCGCGGCCGCGACCAGCGCCGCGATGTCCTCGACGCCGCGCTGCGCCGGGAACACCAGGACGCCGTCGCTCGACGCCAGGACCGCGATCAGCGTGCTGATCCCGCCCATGTGGTTGAAGCGCAGGAACACCAGCGAGCGGAGGCCCCTGCGGTCGACCTTGCCGACGTTCTTCACCAGCCGCTCGAAGTCGTGGAGCACGCCCTTGGGCTGGCCGGTCGAGCCGGAGGTGAACGCGATGAAGCCCGGCTGCGCGGTCTTCAAGAATGCCTGCAGCAGCGGGCTGTCGTGCCTGGCGCCGGTGACCGCGCGGTGGTTGAGCTCGCCCTGCTCCAGATCCACCACGACGTCGGCCGCGGCGAGGCTCAGCAGCCGATCATTCTCCGCCGAGCCCACGGCGAGCGGCACCACCGTGCAGCGCAGCAGGAGCGTGCCCGCGATCAGGAACGCGGTGGCCTCGAACGAGTACTCGCCGATCGCGGCGCACACCGTGCCCGGCCCGACGCCCGCGGCGCGCAGGTGGTCGGCCCACGCGCCGGCCCGGTCGAGCAGCTCGCCGATCGTGTACTCGCGCCCGGCCTGGTAGAGCGCGACGCGGTCACGCCGGCGCTCGAGGCTGTCCAGCAGGACCTGCGCCGCGGTCGCCGTCACGCGCCGTGCTCGGGAGGCTGCCGGCGCACGAGCTCGAGGCCCTCGCCGTTGGGGCCGAACGGGAACGCCGCCGAGGCCGCGCCGGCCCAGGTCCCCTCGTTCACGCTGAACTTCCACTTGAACATCGTGCGCGGGTATGCCTGGCGCCAGCCCGCCGGGATGACGGTGCGCTGCACGATCGTCATCGACAGCTGGATGTTGTCGGGGTCGCGGATCAGGTCGGGCATCGTCTGCTGGTAGTCCATCATCAGGATTTCGAAGTCCTTGCGATCGACGCCGCACACGACCATGCCGTGGACCATGGCGAGCTGCGAGATCATCGCCATGCCGGTCACGGCATTGAGATGAAACTCGAAGTCCCAGGGAGATTTATAATGCTCGGCGAGCCGGCAGCTCGCCGTCACCGTCTTGCCCGCGACCTGCACCCAGTCGAACACGATCCGCTCGTGCCCCATCCCGCCGGACATGAGGAATGGTGCATACATCGGTTCGAGCTCGACAGGCTCCAGTCGCCGCCGGGTCTCGACCCAATGAGCTGGTCTGACCTCGGTCACTGTGCCAGTCGAGGGGCCAAAAAGCCGGCCAGTCGGGAGACGTCCTGGAACGCGTCCGTGTGGTCGACGACGAGCGCAGAGAGATCGACCTCCCGACCGGTCGCTCGGAACAGCCGCTCCTCGAGACAGGTCGAGAAATTAAGATAGTCGAGGGAGTCCATCGCGGAGCCCTTCGCCAGGAGCTTGCTGCGGTCGGAGACCTCGAACTGCTTGTCAACCGGCTTTTCCTGATTGACCTCTTGGAGGCTTTCGAGAATCAACGTTCGGAGGTGAGTTTCCATCATTGATGACTCCATGAGGCCAGCTCCAGTTTGTCAGTCGCGCAGTGAATCCACCGTTAACATGTGGACACTATCAAAGCCAGCATGGAGTTTGCCAGGTGCCGTCGCCGGATCCGCGCCTCTGTGATCAGTGCGAGATTCGTTACTAGTAATTGCCCTGGGGACAAGAGGCCGTGATCACAAGGCCGTCCAGGTGATCCCGAAGTCGTAGACGTTTGCGTTCTGGGTGTTCGCGCCGGTCACGAACAGGTGCGCACCGGCGTTGATTCCGAGATCCTCGGTGAGCTGGTAGCCCACCCCGCCACCGACGAGGAGGATGCGCTCCTTGAGGATCGGGTCGTGATAGAGCTGGTCGTCCGCCGGCAGCGCCGTGAAGTCGCTGAAGTTGATGCCGTCGTGCGTCACGCGGCCGATCGCATCGATATGAATGTCGAGCCGCTGATCGAGCAGCTTGTGGCCGACCGTGGCGTTGAAGTCGCTACGGTTCTGACCGTACTTCCCGGTATCCATCGTGCGGTCGTACTTCTCGACGATGCTGTACTGATAGACCGCCTGAACGTAGGTCGACTCGCCGAAGATGTGGCCGAGCGCCAGCCCGAGGTGCAGCGCCTTCAGGTGCCGGCCCGCCACGGTGTTGCCGACGGTCTCGTAGCTCGCGACCGGGATCGAGACCGCGACCATCGGGGTCAGCGCCACGATGTCCTCGAGCACCTGATAACGCGCCCCGACGCGCAGATCCGTCAGGGTGGAGTGGAGGCTGCCGTCGTCGTACCGGCCGCCGCCGGGGTGCGGGAACGCGTTCTTGTCACCTGTGTATTTGAGCAGCTCGAACGGCAGCGCGACGTCGACCGCGAGGTGCTGGAGCGGGACGTACTCGGCGGCGAGCGTGAGCTCGTGGGTCGTGGACCCGGCGTTGGCGGCGTCCTCGCCCTTGTCGACGACGACCTCGTCGGAGACGCCGAGGTTGTAGCCGAGGCTGACCTCGAGCTTGCCCTGATCGGCGACCCACGCCTGCGCGTGCGCGACGCGCCCCGCCGAGACCAGGGTAACGCAGGCCGCTGCGACAACGAAGGTGATACTGGCCGGGCAACGTCTCATCGTCGGGCGTTTTATCAGAGTTCCGGAAATCATCACAATGGCGACGATCGTTGTCAGGATCACGCTGACTGAGAATTGACCGTTGCCATGCTCTGCGAGCACGGCTTATAGATGCGGTCCTGAGCCCCTGCTTCCGCGAGGCCGGCTCCGGTCCCGAGCTGATTTGCCTCCGCCGAGCCCGAGCTGCTCGAGCCGGTGTTCGAGCGCGCCGGCGATCCGTTCGGATCGTCGGTCACGCGTACGCCCTCGGGCGACACGGGTCGGGGCGAGAGGATTCGAACCTCCGACACCCTGGTCCCAAACCAGGTGCGCTACCAGGCTGCGCTACGCCCCGAAGCTCTTGCGAGCCCTGTACAGGTACCCGCTAAGCGGGTCGGCCGCAAGCCCTACTTCTTGCGCGGGGCAGGCGCCGGCGCCGAAAGGTCTTCCTTGTCGGCCGGCGTGCTCGACGACGGCGTCTTGCCGCCCGCCCAGCCGAAGTAGTTCTTCATCATCGTGGTCTCGAGGTTGAGATCACCGAGCGTGGTCTTGCCCTCGCCCGCCTTGATCGCCGCCTGCAGCTTGGTCTCGCAGTCGTTGCACGGGACCTTGGCGATCTTGGGCAGCGCCAGCAGGATGCTCTGGCGGATGACGCGGTTGTCGCTCGTCGCGTTGTCGAGCAGGGTCTCGGTCAGCGCGCCCGCGGCCTGGCCGCGCTTGCCGATCTCGAGCATCGCGCGCTCGATGTTGGCCTCGACCAGACCGGCCTGCTCTTCCTTGGTCCAGTCCTTGATGTCCTTGATGTACTTGCCCGCGTTGCGCGCCGCGTCCTCGGGCTTGAGCTTCAAGCTACCCGCGTAGCAGTTGATGTCCTGGTTGCAGCGGATCGCGATCTCGATGCGCGCGATGTGGGTCTGGAACATCCGGCCATAGCCCTTGTACGCCTTGGCCCCGCCGTCCGCGCTCTTGTACGGCTCGACCGCCGTCTTGTGGGTCTGCTTGGCGACCTTGAAGTCGTCCTCGGCCTTCTTGGCCGCGGCGGTCGCGGTCTTGATGTCGTCGGTCGCGGCCTTGACCTCGTCGGCGCTCTTCGATGACTTGTGCGTCGCGCGCAGCACGGCCGCCTTGGCGTCGTCGAGCGTCTTCTTGGCCTTATCGAGATCCTTGTCGGCCTTGTCCGCCTCCGGCTTGTGCTTGTCGGCCTCGGCGCGCTTCTTGGCGGCGGCGTCGAAGTACTTCTGGGCCAGGCCCTCGAGCACCGAGATGTCCTTGGCGTCGTGCGACATGCGCGCGAACGCCGTCGCCGCTTCCTGGCGCAGGCTGTCGTCGGCGGTGTTATCCGCGGCGATCTTGCCCAGGTCCTCGAGGCCGGTGTCGTCGCGGGTCAGGAACGGATACGCGCCGATCGCCATCACGCGGGTGTTGAGATCCGACGCACCGCCGGTCGCGGGCCCCGCCGTCCCCGGCTTGCCGCCCTTGGCGGGGGCCGGCGCGGCCGCCCCGCCCTTGCCGCTCCACATCGCCCGCACGGTCGCAGCGCCCTCGGGCGAGCCGATCTTGCGGAGCGCGTCGAACACCGCGTTGTACTGCGTGTTCGGGCTCGGCTGGTCGTCCATGTAGTACACGGGGAGCGCGCGCTGGTGCAGCACGCCGAGCAGCTCGCCGACCGACTTGGGATCGTAGAAGTCGCCGAGCACGACCGCCGGATAGAACGCCATCGCCGACACCGGCTGGCACTGGTCCTGCGGCGCGTCGCCCTTGTCGCCGCAGTACTTGTCGAGCTTCTTGTCGCGGAACAGCTGGTTGACCTCGGCGTTGTTGCCGGCGAGGACCTTGCGCAGCTCGTCCTCCGCGGTCGGGCCGGTCGCGACCAGCGCGCGGCGGATCTGGGTGAACAGCTCCGGCGTGCGGAACATCGAGAGCACCAGCGGCTTGGCCGCCGACGCCACGCGCAGATCGCCCAGCGCGTTGATCGCCGAGCCCGACACGCTGAGGAACAGCCCGTACTTCTCCTCGAGGCCGCGGATCTGCTCCTTGTCCTTGGCGGTGCGCGGGTGCGGCGGCGCCTCGCGGTCGATGATCTTGACCAGCGCGCCGGCGGCCTTGGGGGCCTCCTGGTTGTACTTGCCGATCGCGCGGATCGCGGCGACCTGCGCCGGCGCCAGCTTCTTGGTCAGCGGCTTCTGGGTCAGCTCGATCAGCGCGTCCAGGCCCTCGGGCAGCCGGGCCTCGCCGAGCGCCTCGGCCGCCTTCATCACGCTGTCGACCGAGCGCTGGTTGGACTCGTCCACCTCGCTCAGCGCGCGCTTGAGATAGGGCAGCGCCTTGTCCCAGTTCGCCGGCCGGCCGGTCTGCTGGTAGTCGGTGAAGAACTTCTCCTCCGCCTCCTTCGGCGTCAGCGGCCGGGCCAGCGAGATCACGACCTGGAGCATGCGGACGGGCTTGCCCTGCTTGACCCACGCCTCGCCCAGCGGCTCGATCGCCGCCGGATCGCCGAGCTGCTCGAGCTCGGTCACCGCGCGCTCGGCCTCGCGTTGATCGCCGAGCTTCTTGATCCAGGTATCGGACTTGTAGGGGTTGTCCGGACAGCCAGCGAGGCCGGCGATCACCGCCAGCCCCGTGAGCCACGAAAACCGTCGTGTCATGTGGGTCACTTGTTCTTCACCGCGAACAAGAGGTTATCGAAGCCGGCCGCCTTGGCCGTATTGACGATCTTGTTGATCAGGCGGACATCGGTGCCCTCGTCGGCTTGCAGGATCGCCAGACCGTCGGGGCAGATCTTGCCGGGCTGCGGGCGGAGGTTCTGCTTGGCGTCCTCGCACGCCTTGACCAGATCCTTGGGCTGGCGATTCAACGCCACGTCTTCCTTGATCCGCTTGGCCGCGGCGTCGAGCCGCTCGAACAGCGCGTCGATCTTGAACGTCGGCGAATCATCGCGCAGCACGCTCTCGGTCGTCGCCACGAGCTGGCCCTGGTAGGTGATCTCGTTCTTGGTCACGATGATGACCGGCGCCTGCTGCAGGGTCTCGCGCGCCTGAGCGATCGGCAGATCGAGGCCCTTCTGGGCCTGGAGAAGCTCGCCGCTCGTCGAGAACACCATCAGGAGGAACGTGACGAGGATCGTCATCATGTCGACGAACGGCGTCAGGTTGAGCGCGATGTTACTCGCGCGCCCGTGGCCGCCGCCCGCCACCTGCGCGAGGTGCTTGAACTTGATCGACGAGTAGAGGCGCGGACCTGCTAGATGAACCGCCATCGCGTCTCCTAGAGTGACGGCCGGGCCGACAGGCCCTGCGGGTCAGAGAGTCCCACGTCGATGAAGCCGACCTTCACGGCGAGATCCATCGCGTGGATGATGTCCTGGTACTTGACCGGTGCGGCCGTCGTGCTCTCGGCTGCGATCTCGACGTCGGAGCGATCGGCGAAGAACGCCGAGGCCTTGTGCTCCTTGAGCGTGGTCTCGAGCTTTTCCCAGTCCTGGTCTTCGCCCTTCTTGGCGATCTCCTGGAACTCGTTGACGCGAGACACGCCGACCCAGATCTTGTCGGCCTGGACGAGCACGGACAGGGTCACGCGGTCCTCGTCAGTTTGGACCTGCGTGGTGTCGCGCGTCTTGCCCTTCGGCTGGATATTGAGCTGGGCGATGTTCACCCACACCGCCGTGACCAGCAGGAATGCGGTCAAGCAGCTCATCAGATCGATGAACGGGACGATGTTGAGCTCGACGTTGACGCTCTTCTTATCGCCTGTTCCTAGTGATGCACCCATGGGGGACCTCCTCGCGAGTCGGTAGAAGAAGCGAGGACGATCAGACCGACGGCTGCATCTGGGCGCGGTGCGAGGTCACGAGGTTGACCACCTGGACCGTCACCTCGTTGATGTCGTCGACGACGTGCGTGGTCTTGCCCTGGAGCAGCGAGAACCCGAGCAGGCCGATCAGCGACGTGCCGATGCCGAACGCGGTGCAGTTCAGCGCCTCGGCGATGCCGTTGGCGAGCTCGGTGGACTTGTTGCCACCCTCGTCGTTGGCGACGGTGCCGAACGACTTGATCATGCCCGAGATCGTGCCGAGGAGACCGGCCATGACGGCGAAGTTCGAGGTCATCGCCAGGTACGGGGTGCGGGCGTTGATCTTGGGCAGCTCGCGGAGCGCGGCCTCGTCCATGGCGGCCTGGACCTCTTCGTCGCTCTTGTTGAACTTCATCAGACCGGCCTGGACGATCCGGGTCATCGGCGTCGGGTTACCCGAGCACACCTTGATGGCGCCCTGAACGTTGCCGCTCATCACCTGGCTCTTGAGCAGCGCGAGCAGCTTGTCTTTGTCGACCGACGCGCGGAACAGATAAACCGCGCGCTCCACGATCAGCGCGATGGTGACGACCGAGGTGATGAGGATGGGCCACATGCCCCAGCCACCCTTGTGGAACGCGGTCGAGATTGCAGTCAGCATGAGGACGTCTTCTCCAGAAAGGGGTGCAGGTCTGGTCGAGCGCCTTGTGCAAGGGTAGATCCACCGCGCAAGTCGTCGACATGGCTCGTGTTGTACAAGTACGTACCTAAGTCGGCGCCGTAGCATCTCGGGACGCCCCGGGGCGAAAAGCTACGATCGAATCGCGGGAACCTGTGGCCGTGGGTAGTGTCGGAGGGGACATGCGGCCCCTGCGCTTCTTCAACATCATCGACCTCGCGGTCGCCGTGGTCGTGCTGGCCGCGATCGTGCTGCCGGCGCGCGAGATGTACGCGAGCCCCGCGCAGAAGGGCACCGCGGCGGAGCGGTTCGCGACCGGCCTGGCCGAGGCGCGGACCATGGCGCGGCCGGCGGATGGCGCGGCGGTCGACGAGCTGTCGCGCCGGCTCGGCGCCGCCGGGTTCAAGGACTGGGCGATCGAGGCCGCCGTCCGCGGCAGCGAGCGGAGCAAGGGCTCGCCCGATCGCTGGCGGGCGCTGCTGGCGACCTCGGTCGCGTACGTCGACCGGCTCGACGTCGTGCCCGCGCTCGATTACGCCAACCAGGCGCTGGCGGCGTGTGAGGCGAGCCAGGCGGTGGCGTGCCCGAGCTGGGAGCAGGTGCGCATGAAGCTCTACCAGCAGCACCTCGA
>DASWOO010001217.1:0-7014 GCA_036404335.1 Kofleriaceae bacterium | reverse complement strand
CGGGCTCGACATCGCGGTGATCGAGGACATCCGGTTCGCGCGCTTCCTGCGCAGCGGCGACGCCTACCGGATCGCCGCCCGCGCCGAGCTCGCCCGCCACGAGCCCAGGCCCGACGTCAGGCCCGACGCCGGGCCCCTCGCCTGGCACGCACGGCTGGTCGGCGACCTGACCCACGCCACCGGCGTCGACCTCGCGCACGACGTCACGTTCTGCGAGGCCCGGGTCACGTTGCGCGCCGGCTTCCACGCCGAGCAGCCGACGCTCGCGCGCCACGGCAGCTATCGCGCCCAGCGCGACCCGTACTGCGATGCGACGAGCGCGGTGGCGCTGTCCGGCCCGTTCGACTGCCTGCGCGAGATCGAGATCGGCGGCGCCGGGCGCCAGGCGCTGTTCGTGCCGCCGTCCCGCCACGACGATTGCCTCGGCACCGCGTTCCCGGCGCTGCTGCTCGACGCGGCGTGGCGCCTGTCCGTGATGCACGCCGGCGAGGCCGGCGGCGCGCTGGTCGTCCCGGTCCGCGTCGGACGCGTGACCGCCGCGCGCGGCCTGGCGTTCGATGGCCCGCCGGTGATCCGCGCGACCGCGCCGATCGTCGACCAGGATCTCGTGAGCTGCGCGGTCACCGAGGTCACCGATCGCACCGGCCGCGTTCGTCTCCGCATCGAAGACTCCGTTGCCCAGAGGGTGTCATGACCGGATCCCGCATGCCGATCGCCGAGCTCCGCCGCGCGCTGCGCGCTCAGCTCCCGCCCGACACGTTCGAGCCCCAGCCGATCCGCGGCGTGCTCGCCTGGTTCGAGATCGCGCTGCTCGTCGGCGGCTCGATCGCGATCGCGATCACCCACCCGCCGTGGTGGATCGGCCTGCCGGCGGCGATCGTGCTCGGCCAGATGATCACGTCGATCAGCCTCGCCGCCCACGAGGCGATGCACGGCTCGGTGTTCCGCTCGCCGCGCGCCAACCGCGCGCTCGGCACGGCCGGCTTCCTGCCGATGCTGGTGACCCCGAGCCTGTGGCACGCGTGGCACGTCCAGGCCCACCACGGCGCCACCAACCAGGGCCCGCGCGATCCCGACGCGATGATGGAGGTCGGCGCCTACCGCCGGAGCTGGCGCGCCCGGATGCGCGCGCGGATGTCGCCCGGCCACCGCCACTGGCTCGCGTTCGCCTCGCTGTTCTTCATGTTCACGCTGCAGAGCCAGGTGTTTCTGTGGTCGCACTGCAACGATCCGGAGATCCGCGACCGAATCGCGCTGCACCGGACCCGCGAGCGCGTGCTGGCGACGCTGTGGATCGCGGCCTGGCTCGCCGGCGCGATCGCGCTCGGCCGCGACGCGCTGTGGGTGTTCGTGATCCCGCTGCTCGTCGCGAACTTCACGCTCATGGCGTACATCACGACGCAGCACTGGATCCGCCCGCTCGTCGACGCTGACGATCCGCGCGAGAGCACGGTGAGCGTGCACGCGGCGCGCTGGTTCGACGACTGGCACTTCCAGTTCAGCTATCACCAGGAGCATCACCTGTTCCCACGCATGAGCCACAAGTTCGGCCGCCGGGTCCGCGCCAAGCTACGCGAGCTCGAGCCGGGCGCGATCGCGGTGATGCCGTGGGGCAAGGCGCTGCGCGCGGCGTACGCGACCCCCGCGCTCTACCGCGACGCGCACACGCTCGTCCACGAGGACGGGTCGGACGAGGTCGAGCTCACCGCGCTCGCCGGTCGGCTCGGCTTGCCGACCTGATCGAGGCGCACGCTTCCTGGTGGCGCTGCAGCCAGTCCACCGCCGGCTTGAGGCGGCCCGCGGCAATCTTGACCGTCACCGTCCGCCCGGTCTTGGACCGGTGGATCAACCCCGCGCTGTCGAGCACGTCGAGGTGCTTCATCACCGCCGGCAGCTTGATCGCGAACGGCTCGGCGAGCTCGCTCACCGACACGCCGCGCGCGCCGGCGAGCCGCGCGAGGATCGCCCGGCGCGTCGGGTCGCTCAGCACGCCGAAGATGCGGTCGAGCCGCTCGTCCCGATGGTTAACCATCGGGTGAGCTAACGGTCACCGCGCCGCGATGTCAAGCGCGCCGCGAGCGGCGCCGGCCCACGACCACGGCCACGCCGCCGAGGAGCCACAGCGCTCCGGTGCCCGCGCCGCCCGCCGAGCAGGCGTAGTAGCTGTTGCGCTTGTCGCCGGTGCCGTCGCCCGGCCCGTCGGGCATCGCGCCGAGGCCCTCGCCCGCGAGGTCGACCGAGGCGGTGCCGCCGTCGTAGTCGACCGAGAACACGGCGGCCTTGACGCCGACGGTGTGCGCGGTGAGCACGATCAGCCACGTCGCGTTGCCCGCCGGGCTGATCGTCGCCGAGTCGGGCTGCTGGACGATCGCGAAGTCGAGCGCGTCGGCGCCCTCGATCCGCGGGTTGGTGAAGGCCAGCGGCGCGGCGCCGCAGTTCGACAGGTGGACCTGCTGGCCGATCGTGGTCGTGTCGATCGGGTTCGAGCCGAGGTCGACCATCGCCGGGGTCGCGCTGATCCCGGGCGGCAGGCCCTCGACGGTCAGCGACAGCATGTGGTCGGTCGCGCCCGGGATGTCGGTCTTGAGCGCGACCTGGGTCGTCACCACGCCCGCGTCGGCCGGCGCCGCGGCGATCTGGAACTTGAGCTGGCTGGCACCGGCGCCGAGCACCTTGGCGGGCAGCGCCGCCGGCATCACCGTGAACGGCGCGTCGGGCGCGGTGATCGCGCTGACCGTGAACCAGCCCTGGTCGTTGGCGATCACGGTGAAGTCCTGGGTCTTGCTCTGGCCGCCGCACACCGGGCCGAAGTCGACCGCGCCGTCGGGGGTCAGCGCCAGCGACGTCGCCAGCGCCCGCGCGGTGATCTGGCTGGTCCGGACCTGGCCGCCGTCGTACTTCGCGGTCAGCGCCGCGCTCGCCGCGCCCTTGGCCTGCGCGTCGAAGTGGACGGTGACCTGCATCTGGCCGCTGCTCGCGGGCAGCGTGGTCGCGCCCGGCGCCGAGCCCAGCGCGAGCATCGGGTTGTCGCTGGCCAGGCTCACGCTCTCGAGCGACATGTCCGCGCCGCCGGTGTTGACCAGGGTGATCGTCGCGTCGAGCGGCTCGCCGACCCGGGTGTCGGGCAGCGCGGTCAGGCTCGGCCGGATGTCGAGGTTGGAGTCGATGCCGTTGCAGCTCAGCGGGATCGTCACGGTCGGCCGCGCCGGATCGTTGGACGCGACCGAGAACGTCCCGCTCAGGCCGCCGACCGCCGTCGGGTTGCACGTCACCGCGTAGCCCTGGACGCCACCCGGCGGCAGCGCGTAGCCGCCGGTCGGGCCCGTGATCGTGAACCCGCCGGTCACGCCGGCGGCGCCGACGCTCAGCGTGCTGCCGCCGACGCTGCGCACGTTGATCGTCGCCGCGCTGCTCGCGGTGTTGCGCCGGACGTCGCCGAACGCGACCGAGCCGGGCTGGACGTCGATCTGCACCGGCGGCACCGTGCCGGTGCCGGTCAGCGTGAGCGTCCGGCCATCGCCCGACGGATCGGTCTGGACGTTGACCACGCAGCTGACCGTGCCGGCGACCGTCGGGTGATAGGTCGCGTAGAACGTGTAGTTGTCCGAGTCCGTGGTCTGGCACGGCAGGGGCGGCGCCGCGGCCGGCGACTTCGACCGCACCGGCTCGGGGCAATCGCGGAGGCAGGTCATGATCTCGCAGACGCGGAAGACGGTGGCCGGCAGGTTCGGGGCGTCGATCGAGAAGTCTGGACAGCTGGCCGAGATCGCCGTGATCTGGTCGCTGGTGTTGCCCGCGCCCGGGTTGATCGTGATGGGGTGCGCCGCGGAGGCCTGTCCCACCGGGACCGAACCGAAGTCATACGCCGTGATCGTCGTGATCACGTCTTGCGTCTTGGACGCTTCGTCCAACCCGTTGCCCTGACACGCGATCAGAAAACCCGCCAGGAACACGAGATAGGGCCGCACCGAGCTACCATCTGCGGTTTGTCGCAAGTCTGTCAATTGAATAGGACAGGCCCTATAATTGACCGAAGTGCAGGGCACGGTCGTCGGCAGCTACCGCATCCTCGACACGCTGAGTGCCGGTGGCATGGCGACGGTCTACCGGGCCGAGCACACCCTGCTCGGCCGGGTGGCCGCGGTGAAGATCCTGCATCCGGAGATGTCGGCCAACCGCGACATCGTCAATCGGTTCTTCAACGAGGCCAAGACCACGACCTCGATCAAGCACCCGGGCATCGTCGAGGTGTTCGATTTCGGCTACATGGCGTCGGGCCACGCCTACCTGATCATGGAGTACCTCGAGGGCATGCCGCTGTCGCACCGGGTGCAGGCGCGCGGGCCGATCGCCGAGGGCGAGGCCGCGCTGCTGCTGCGCGGCGTGTGCATCGCGCTGTCGGCGGCGCACGACAAGGGCGTGGTCCACCGAGACCTCAAGCCCGACAACATCTTCGTCCTGCCCGATCCCGACTCGGCGCTCGGCGAGCGGACCAAGATCCTCGACTTCGGCATCGCCAAGCTGACCGACGTCGGCCCGGCCGGCACGGCGACCAAGACCGGCGCGGTGATGGGCACGCCGACGTACATGTCGCCCGAGCAGTGCCGCGGGTCCGGCGACGTGGACTTCCGCGCCGACCTGTACTCGATCGGCTGCATGTTCTACGAGCTGGTCACCGGCCGGCCGCCGTTCACCAGCACCGGCGCCGGCGAGCTGATCGGCTCGCACCTGTTCGTCGAGCCCGAGCCGCCGTCGCGGTTCATCGCCGGGCTGTCGGCCGAGACCGAGGCGCTGATCATGCGGCTGCTCGCCAAGCTGCCCGAGCGCCGGGTGCAGAGCGCCAAGGAGCTGGCGCAGCTGCTGTCGCTGACCGCGCAGCGCCAGGGCTGGAACATTGCCGGCGACATCAGCTGGGGCTCGCTCAACCACGTCGCGGTCGTGACGCCGCCGCCGAGCGCGATGACCACGCCGGTGTTCCCGCCGGGCGCGCCGCTGGCGGGCATGCCGACGCCGATGCACGCCGGGGCGCCGGCGCAGGTCCGGCCGCTGCCGACGCCGGCCCAGCTGATCGGCCTCCCGCCGCCACCCACGCCGACGACGATCTCGAGCGCGGCCAGCGAGGTCGCGCCGCGGCCCCGGTCGCGGGTCGGGCTCGCCGTGATCGGCGGCCTGGTCGCCGTAGCCGCCGGCGTGATCGCGATCGTCGCGACCCGCTCGGACGACGCGCCGGGCCCGGCGCCGGCGATGCACGCGGCCGCGCCAGTCGAGCCCGCGCCGCCGCCGCCGGTCCCGCAGCCGGCCGTCGCGCCGCCCGTGCCACCCGCCGAGGCCACGCCGCCCGTCGACGCCGCGCCCGCGACCGCGGTCGAACCCGCGCCCGCGGTCGCCCCCGCGCCGCCCGGGCCGGTCATCCCAGCCGCGACCCCGCCCGCCAGGCCGGCCGCGAAGCCCGCGCCGCCGCCGCCCGCCGGCAAGCCTGCGCGGAAGCCCGCCAAGCCCGAGCACAAGGATCTGCTCGAGCAGGACATCTGACCCGCGTGCGTCGCGCGGAGTATGCGAGATTGGCCGCGATGCCCACAGCCCGCTGGTTCGTCGTCGCGTCGTGCGTGCTGGCCGCGCATGGCGCGCCGGATGCCGCCGCTGCACCGCCCGTCAGGCCCGCGGACCCCAAGCCCGCCGACAGCAAGGCCGACAAGCTCGACGCCAAGTCGCTGATGCAGTCCGGCCTGAAGCTGTTCGGCGCCAAGGACTACCTCGGCGCGCTCGCCGTGTTCCGCACCGCGTACCAGCGGTTCCCCAGCGCCAAGATCCTGCTCAACATCGGCACCACGCTGACCCGGCTCGATCGTAAGGCCGAGGCCGCGAACATCTACCAGCAGTACCTCGATGCCGGCGACGCCGATCCGGCCAAGCGCGCCGACGTCACCAAGGTCCTCGCCGACCTCGACGCCGCGGTCGGCCAGCTCGCGATCACCGCCTCGCCCGACGACGCCGAGGTCCAGATCGCCGACGAGGACTGGGCGCCCGCCGCCAGCGTCGCGCACCACCGCGTCGTGCCCGGCTCGGTCGGCGTGCGCGCCCGGAAGCCCGGCTACCTGCCGGTCGAGCAGATCGTCCGCGCCACCGCCGGCTCGATCCTGCCGGTCAGCTTCACGCTCGCCGAGGAGCCGCGCCCGGTCGTCGCCCAGGTCAGCCCGACCGACACCGGCGTGGCCGCGACCGCCCAGCCGCCCGCCCGGCGCTCGCGGCTCGGCGTGATCGCGCTCGCCCACATCGACGTGGTCGACCGCGGCGCCGCCGGCCTCGTCGGCCTGACCTTCGACGCCACGCGCATGCTGCAGGTCCAGGCCGCCGCGCTGATCGGCCCGTCGTCCGGCGGCTATGCCGGCGCGCGCTACGCGTTCCTCGACGGCCGCGCCCGGCCGCTGATCGCCGCCGGCCTGCCCGTGTTCATCTCCGGCGGCGCCCGGGTCGCTGCGCGCGGCGCGGTCGGCGTCGAGCTCGCCCTCACCCGCCACCTCGCGCTGATCGCCGAGGCGGGCGTCGAGTACATCTTCAACCCCGACGTCGACATCAAGCACACCCACTTCATCCCCGCGATCGGCGCCGCCGGCTGGCTGTAGCGCTCAACGCCAGGTCGAGGGCTGCGCGGGCGTCGGCCGCGGCCGCGCGACGCAGCGCCACGCGGTGGCGAACGGCATGCCGCCGCCGAGCTCGGTCGCGGCCAGCTCGTGGATCGCGAGCACCGGCTCGATCGGCTCGGGGATCCCGATGTCCCACGGCAGCTGGCCCGTGACGTAATGATCGTTCCATGCACGTGCCATGGCGCGATGCTAGCGCGCGCGGCTATCGATCTGGCTTCGCGCTGATCACTTTGCGGATCGCCGCCTTGGGCGCCTGGTCGTCGAGCGTCAGCGCGCCGCCCTGGACCCGCACGCCGAGCGCGCGCCACAGGCTCGCCAGGTCCGGATCGACCGGGTTGTCCTTGAGCCGGGCGTACAGCTCGGCCAGCAC
>DASWOO010001216.1:0-2467 GCA_036404335.1 Kofleriaceae bacterium | reverse complement strand
GATCGCCTCGCTCCAGTCGGGGATGCACAGCGGAAACCGGCGATCGGGCGTCATCACGATCCGGTCGGGCCGCAGGCCGCGGTGGATCACGCCGCGGCGGTGCGCGTGATCGAGCAGGTCGGCGAGCTCGCGGATCAGGCGGATGGTGTCGAGCACCGGCAGCGGCCCGGCGGCGAGCCGTTCCTCGAGCGTCGCGCCGTCGATGACCTCGAGCGCGAACCACGGCCGACGATCGCGCAGCACGCCCGACTCGTAGACCACCGGCACGCCGGGGTGGGCGATCGCCTCGAGGATGCAGGCCTCACGCAGGGTCTGCAGCACATAGACCTGCGCGTGCGCGAACGCCGGATGGACCAGCTTGATGATGGCGCGGCGCGGCAGGACGAGATGATGAGCCTGGATCAAGAGCCCCGATCCGGACGGTCCGAGCTCTGCCTCCACGCGGTAGTTGCCGATGCGGTCGTTGTAGGACTCCACCTCCCACGACCATACCATTTTCCTGTGATTTCGCTTACCGAGTTTTTCGGTGCAATTTCACGCGGCAGGGTCAGCTGGTCCGGACGCGGCTGATCCGGATCGCGAAGCCCGAGGCATCCTCAGTGAGGTCGACCGTGCCGCGGTCCGCGGCGAAGCCTTGCGGCGGAGTCCAGCGCGGCCGCTCGAGCAGCGGTGAGGCCTCGAGCGTGTCGCACAGCCAGAGCGCGCGGTCGAACACCTCGCCGGCGCTCGGCCGCCGGGCGGGCGCGGCGATCATCTGGTCGATCAGCGCGACCAGCTCGACCGGCGCCGACGGGCTGAGCCGCGCCACCGAGGTCGACGGATCGGCGGCCTGGCCGGTCAGCGCGCGAAACCCGACCGCGCCCAGCGCGCCGATGTCGTCGCGCGGGTCGATCGCGGTGCCGATGCCGGCGCCGGCCGCGACGCCGGCCGCCGCGTCGCGCGTGCGGGCGTCGCCCCAGTCGACGATCGCGTGGCCGCTGCGCCGGCGCGGGCTGCGCAGGATCGCGCTGGCGCTCAGCCGGCGGTGGACGACGCCGCGCTCGTGGCCGTGCTGCACGATCTCGGCGACGTCGCGCAGCATCACGACGACGTCCGCCAGCGGCAGCGCGCCATCGCCGGCGAGCTGCTTGAGCGTGGCACCCGACACGCGCTCGATCGCGCTCCACGGCCGGCGATCGGGGAGCACGCCGCACTCGTGGACCCGCGGGATCCCGGCGTGCGACAGCGCCTCGAGGATGCAGGCCTCGCGCAGCAGCTGGACCGCCGCGGGCTTCGCGCCCGGGTGCGTGATCTTGAGCAGCGCCTGGAGCGGCAGCACGACGTGGGTCGCGAGGTAGACCACGCAGGGCTCCTCGACCGCGAGCTCGCGCTCGACGCTGTAGTCACCGACGCGCGCGCCTGCCGCGAACCTCATCGCCCTGCCAATCTCCGATAGATCGGCGTGACTGACCAGTATCGCGGGCTATCAACGCCGCGGGTCCGAGCACCGGACAGTTGGCCTCAGCGAGAAGGTGCGATGCTGCTGCGCATCATCGTCCCGTGCTTGCTCGCATCAGGGCCCAGTACACCCCGCCGGCCAGGCCGAAGCCGACGAACCACGACCAGTTGTACAGCCAGTGCATCGGCTCCCAGAACATGCCGGCGAGCGCGACGCCGGCGCCGATCACCGTCGCGGCGATCGCGTCGACGTTGTAGCCGCCGCGATAGCGATACGCACCGTCGGCGACATACAGCGACTTGAGATCCAATGTCGTCTTGCGCAGCACCCAGTAGTCGACGATCAGCACGCCGGCGACCGCGCCGAGCGAGCCCGAGTAGCCGACCAGCCAGCCGTTGATGTAGCGCGCGGGGTCCTTGATCAGCTCCCACGGCATCATCGCCACGCCGATCACGCCGGTGATGAGGCCGCCGCGCTTGAAGTCGATCTTGCTCGGGAACGCGTTGGCGAAGTCGTTGGCGGGCGACACGACGTTGGCGGCGATGTTGACCGCCAGGGTCGCGATCACCACGGTGAACATCACGACGCCGACGACCGCGCGGTTGGTGAACAGGCCGCCCAGCTCGATCGGATCGGCGATCGCCTTGCCGTAGATCAGCACGGTGGCCGAGGTGATCAGGATGCCCATGCCGGCGAACACGGTCATGGTCGACGGCAGCGCGACGACCTGGCCGATCGCCTGATCGCGCTGCGACCGGCCGAACCGCGTGAAGTCGGGCATGTTGAGCGACAGCGTCGACCAGAACCCGATGGTCGCGGTCAGCGACGGCACGAACACCTCGAAGAACCGGCCCCCCAGCGTGCCGCCGCTCGCCATGATCGGGCCGAGCCCGCCGGCGCGCCACAGCGCCCACGCCACGAGGGCCGCGGTCATCACCAGCACGAACGGCGCGGCCCAGCGCTCGACCCGGCGGATCAGCTCCATGCCGCGGAAGATGATCAGGATGTTGAGGCCCCAGAACACCAGGA
>DASWOO010001215.1:0-6211 GCA_036404335.1 Kofleriaceae bacterium | reverse complement strand
CTTCTCGGTGACGTCGCCGCCGTCGAGGAAGGTCACGAAGCCCAGCGGCATGTCGTAGACCTTGGTGATCGGGATCCGGGCCTCGATGCTGGTGTCGATCTGGCCGGCGCCGCCGTAGGGCACGACCTGGTGCGAGTTCTGGTCGTCGGTGCCGACCAGGTTGGGCGACAGGTGGCGCTCGCCGAAGCCGCGCTGGCTGATCGAGCCACCGCCAAAGAACCGCTCGGTGGGCGGCACGTCGCCGTAGATCGCGCCGTAGCGGAACCGGGCGGCGAGCACGCCGATCGCGATCGGCGCGTAGCCGCGGACGTCGGGCACGATCTCGGTGTAGTTGAAGTTGCTGCCGGCGACCTGGTTGCCCTCGGACACCGAGACCTCGCCGTACGCGCCGTAGTTCGGCTCGATCGGGTTATCGCGCAAGTCGACGACCAGCTTCTCCATGAACGCCGCGGCGCGCTCGTTCTGGCCGGTGATCGAGTTGGTCGCCGCGTTGTACTTACCGACGCCGATCCGCTCGGGCACGTCGGAGGAGACGCCGCCGTACGGGCTGGGGGTCGTGCGATAGAACAGGTCGTTGAAGTCGCGGAACTGCGTGTACTCGATGCCCCAGCCGATGCGGAACGTCACGCGCCGGCTGATCACCGGGGTCTCGAACCCGAGCCGGCCGAACGGGCCGTAGCTGGTCCACGGCTCGATCGTGATGTAGTTGAAGCCGGCCTCGATCGTCGACTTGGTGTAGGTCCAGCCGAGGTCCTTGCGCTCGAACTTGACCAGCGCCTTGATCCGCGGCTGCCACGTGGCGCTCGCGGGGATGTACGCGTACGCCGGCCGCAGATCGACGGAGACCGTGTCGAGCGGCCACGGCCAGCCGGCGATCGAGTAGCCGGCGCGGCCGCGGACCTCGTAGTCCTCGGGCTCGATGCCGAAGCCGCCGCCGAACTGGATCTCGTGGCGCGCGCTCTCGGACACCGCGACCTCGACGCCGACGGTGTCGGACATGCTGGCGTCGGGCTTGACCTGCACGGTCGAGAACCGGCCGAAGCCGTACAGGTTGCGCTGGCTCTGGACGATTGCCTGGGTCGAGTACTGCTGGCCGGGGTGGAACTCGAGGCGGTTCTCGACGGCCTCGGCGAGCTCGCCCTTGACGCCGGAGATCTTGTACTGGCCGAACTTGCTCTTGGGCCCGGGGGTGTAGTCGAGCGAGATCGTCGCGGTGCGGGTCGCGCGGTCGGCGACGACGTCGGCGTCGAGCTTGGCGCGGGCGTAGCCGGCGTCTTGGACCGCGCCGAGCAGGGTCGGCTTGGCGAGGTCGAACTGCTCGTAGTCGAACGGCTGGCCGTCCTTGAGCTTGAAGTTCTCCGCGACCGTCTCAGGCTTGACCTCGGGCGGCAGGCCGGTGATGCGGAACCGGGTGAGCGCGCGCGGGCCTTCCTCGACGGTGTAGGTCACCGTGGTGTCGTCGCCCTTGCGCTCGACCTTCGTGGTGACGCCGACCTCGAGGTAGCCCTTGCGCAGGTACTCGCCGCGGATCCGGTCGGCGTCGAGCTGGATCGTGTACGGATCCGGCGAGCCGCCGCGCTTGAGGATGCGGTGCACGCCGAGGCCGGTCAGCAGCGACTTGTCGCGGATACGGTGGTTCCCTTCGAACTCCACCGCGGTCAGCCGCTCATCACCGGGACGATGCGGTGGTGCGTGAGCGCAAGCGCCCACAACGGCGAGCGCGACGACCAGGACATAGCGCAAGTGCATGACAGCGGAGCACCTTCGCAAGATCGGTACCCGCGCAACTGTCCGAAAGCTCGTCGATCGCCTGTGGCGAGAGAGCACGCAGACGTGTCATCGCCGCGCGGTGATCGCTCAGCGCCCTAGCTCGGGGCGCGAGCGAGCGTGTCGAGCTCAGCGCGACGGATGGAAGTCATCACGGTCGTGCGCGGCCTTCTTGCGCAGCGAGGTGACGAGGGTCGGGATCGCCACCAGCGCGAGCGCGACGGCGAAGAACTTCCCCCAGCCGCTGCCGGTGAGGAACATGAACGACACCAGGAGCGCGAGCATCACCGAGAACAGCGCGGTCAGGCCGACGACGCCGTGGGGCACGCCGTCCGGCTCGCGATCGAGATCCTCGGTCGGCGCGAGGTGGGCATCGCTGCGCACCGGGTGGACCGGGGCCTGCGCGGTCTCCGGCGGGTTGATCAGGTGGACCGGGGGCGCCGGGAACGGCGGAGGCGTATGGATGTCGGGAGTCGCCATGGCATCACCACGTCCTGCGCGAGCCGGCGACCACGCGGTAGACCGCGAGCAGCGCGACCGAGCCGAGGACCGACGCGATCAACCCCGGGCCTTCGCCGATCGCGTACCAGCCGAGCGAGTGGCCCAGCGCGCCCGCGATGAACGCGCCTGCGATGCCGAGCAGGATGGTGATGAGGATGCCGCCCGGATCGCGACCCGGCATGACGAGCTTGGCGACCGCACCGACAATCAGACCGACGATCAACGTGATGAGGAGATGCATGACGTGGCTCCTGTGACGCGCGTGTGACGTAGGGAGATAGCGTTACTTGGTGGACGGCCGGCCGAGCTTGGCGCGGACCTTGTCGACCGCACCCTCGACCACGGGGCGGACGCGCTCGATCACCGAGCGACCCTTGGCCACCAGCTCGTCGATCGTGACCTTGGTGCCCGGGCCGTGCTTGGCCGCGGCCTCGGCGCGCTGCGCCTCCTCGGGCTGCTCGTCGACGAACTTCGCGGCGTCCTGCGCCGCGGGGTCGACCTTGCCGGCCGCGACGAAGTCGCGAACCTGGCGGTTGTAGTGGCGCGCGGACAGCTTGTCGCCTTCGCCCTGATTCGGTTCGTGGGAGGAGTTGTCGGTCTTCATGACAAGGGATTGAGCACTCCGCGTGCCATGCGTCCCACGGCGGCCTCGCGCGCTGCGCGCACGCGCGGTGAGACGCCTCCGCGCACGGGAAGCCACGCAGTTGCGAGGGAAACCCGCGACTCGCCTGTGATGAGCGCTGGAAACATGAAGCTGACGGCGTCACGCTGCGCGCGCGGATGCCGCACAGCGATGGCAAATCGATAGGACAGGAGCGCCCGTGGTGGTCGGCGGTACCTGCGCGTACCGAGATCGCGAGAACCAGGGGTCGCCTGGCACGTCGAGGTACCGCGCTTCCAGCAATTGCGATGAGTTAGCGCTGGCGCCGGCGTTGCTCGACGAGAAGGCATGCGTAGCTTCCTCTCCACAGTCCTCCTCAGCTCCTCGCTCCTGTCCGCCACCGCCTGCATGAACAAGGGTGGCTACGACACCGCCTCCGATGACAGCGCCGAGAGCGCCGTCGACTCCGCCGAGTCGGCGGGCGCCGAAGGCGACATGATGATGGCGGCGGTCGATGACAGCGGCACGGCGTCGGCCCAGGCCCCGCTCACCGCCGACTCGGTCACCGCGACCATCGCCGCCAACCTCAGCGCGCGCTACAGCCCGCAAGGCTGTGCGACCGTCACGGTGACCGGCGATTCGATCAAGACCACCTATCATGGCTGCACCGGCCCGCGCGGCCTGGTCCACGTCGACGGCGAGCTCGACCTCGCGGTCAACCTGTCGACCGCCGGCTCGGTCACCGTGCACGCCACCAGCACCGACCTCGAGGTCAACGGCGCGACCCTCGATGTCGACGCCACCGGCACCTACACGGTGACCGGCACCAGCCATAGCCTGACCGTGATGACCACCGGCACCGGTACCGGCCCGCGCGGCCGCAACATCGACCACGAGGGCAACTACACGATCAGCTGGGACACCGCCAACCAGTGCCGCACGATCAACGGTCAGTGGTCGACCGACATCGGCCTGCGCGATCGCTCCAACAATGTCCAGCTGTCGCGCTGCGGCGGCGGCTGCCCCACCGGCAGCGTGGCCCACAACTTCCTGGGCAACCGCACGCTGACGGTGACGTTCGACGGCACCGCCACCGCCCAGTGGGCGCTGACCGGCGGCGCCGGCGCCGGCGCGACCGGCAACGTCGCGCTCAGCTGCCAGTAGGCGCGGCGCCGGCGCGGAACACCAGCGCGTGGTTGTTCGCCGGCATCGCCACGGTCTCGCGCAGGCCGAGCCCATGCGCCCGGCCGAGCTCGACCAGCTCCGCCACATCGCGCACGCCCCACCGCGGGTCGCGCGCGCGCAGCGAGCGATCGAACTCGGCGTTCGACGGCGCCGTGAACGCGCCGCCGAGCTTGTACGGACCGTACAGCAGCAGCAGCGCTCCCGGCGCGAGCAGCCTGCCCGCCCCCGCGAACAGCCCGACCGTCGCCTCCCACGGCGAGATGTGCACCATGTTGATGCACACGATCGCGTCGGCCCGCTCGATCGGCCACGCCGCCGCGCTCGCATCCAGCGCGAGCGGCGCCATCAGGTTGGCGAGCCCGCTCTCCGCGCGCCACGCCGCGATGCTCGCCCGCGCCTCGTCCGAGGCATCGCTCGGCTGCCACGTCACCGCCGGGAACGCCCCGGCAAAGCACACCGCGTGCTCGCCGCTGCCGCTCGCGATCTCCAGCACGGTGCCCTGCCCCGGCAGCTCCGTCGCCAGCACCGCGCGGATCGGCTCCCGGTTGCGCGCCGCGGCCGGCGCGTACTGCTTGGCAGTGCTCACCCGCGGCAATGTACACGGGAGTTTGCAGCCGACGCGTCGCTGCCGCTCGATTCGCTGCGCGAGCTGTTGCGCGCCCAGGGCTGGGACCATGGCCTCGATGCGCTGACGTACGCCACGCGGGGTCGCGCCGAGACCGGTAACTTTCGCCTGCCTCGGCTATGATCGCGGGCATGCGCGCGCTGATCCTCGTCGACCTGCAGTACGACTTCTGTCCCGGCGGCGCGCTGGCGGTGAGCCGCGGCGATGAGACGCTCGCGGTGGCGAGGCGGGTCATGCCGTACTTCCAGACCGTGGTCGCGACGCAGGACTGGCATCCGGCGAGCCACGAGAGCTTCGCGCCGCAGCATCCGGGCAAGCGGCCCGGCGAGATGATCGAGCTGGCGGGCTTGCCGCAGGTGCTATGGCCGCCGCACTGCGTGCAGGGCACGCACGGCGCCGAGCTGCACGCGGACCTGCCGAGGGCGAAGCTGACCGAGGTGTTCCCCAAGGGCACCGATCCGGCGATCGACAGCTACAGCGGGTTCTTCGACAACGCGCGGCGCAAGCCGACCGGGCTCGAGCGCTGGCTGCGGGGCCACGGGATCACGCAGGTCTATGTCATGGGCCTGGCCACCGACTACTGCGTCAAGGCGACCGCGCTCGACGCGCAAGACCTCGGGTTCGAGACCTGGGTGATCGAGGATGGCTGCCGCGCGGTCGAGCTCGCGCCCGGTGACGGCGAGCGCGCGCTGGCCGAGATGCGGGCGGCCGGGATCACGCTGGTCGAGAGCGGCTCGATCGGCAGCTAGCGGGTGGTCGCGTGTAGGCGACGATCGAGCGCTGGGTTAAGACTGGGCTAAGCAGCGCGACGCGATCTCGCAGGATATCCATTTGATATTACGTGATATTCAGTCATTGGCCGATTGTTTTCAATTGATTACAAGTGTGAATAGCTGAACGCAACGGTGGTTCTTCCGTCATCCTGAGAGCATGGGACATGCTCGCCTGGCGCTATCGGTCGCGTGCCTCGCTGGGTGGGTCCTGCCTCGCCCCGCGCTCGCCGAGCCGGGGCCGTACTGCTCGGGGGACTACGCCGAGGACATCTCGGCGCTGTCGCCCCACGCGCGCAACATCGAGGCCGCGAACGTCGCGTACTCGTACGCGGTGCGGACGACGGCCGCCTACGAGTGCGTGTCGTACGGCAGCGACGGCAACATTCGCCGGGTCCGGGTCAACGCCCGCGCGCACGGCACCGCGTTCGGCTATCGCCGCGAAGGCGGCGACACCCTGCTGCTCACCAACCACCACGTCGCCGAGTGGCCGGCGGTCACCGACGACGAGCACGCGGTCGACGGCGTCCCGGCCGGCTGCAAGCGGGTGGCCGACGCGCTCAAGATCGTCGACGACGATCACGACGACTACGCCGCCGACGACATCCCGCTGACCCGCGTGGTCAGCGATCCCGCGCTCGACATGTCGATCCTGCGCGCCAAGCAGAAGCTCGAGATCATCCCGTGGAAGGTCGGCAAGAGCGCGACGCTCAACGTCCGCGCCGCCGTCGAGGTCAAGGGCTTCCCGCTCGGCCAGTTCCG
>DASWOO010001214.1:0-2024 GCA_036404335.1 Kofleriaceae bacterium | reverse complement strand
GACCCGGCGCCGCGGCAAACCACGGCCCAGCCGGCGCAGACGACCAACACCGGCGCGGTGCCGGCGCCGGCCGTGCAGCAGGCCGACAAGAACACGGCCACCGGCTCGGGCGCGAACCCGGCCAACGGCTCGGCGACCCCCGACCCGGGCAACGGCGCGCCGCCCCAGGGCGCGGGCTCGGCGGACCAGGCGACGGTGACCGCGGGCGCGGGCTCGGGCTCTGACGCCGGCTCGGCGGCAGCGGCTCAGGGCGCGGGCTCGGCGGCTCAAGGCACTGCCGCCGGCGCGGGCTCTGGCTCCGCCGCCCCGGCCGAGGCCCCCAAGCCCAAGAAGCCGGCGTTCACGCCGGTCAGCTGTGACCTCACGCCCAAGCCGGTCAACGGCGCCCGGACCGTCAACGGCGCGACCGACGCCGAGGTCGAGACCAACGCGCCGATCCAGTTCGTCGTGCCGGCGGGCGAGGGGCTCCAGCCGGACAACGCCAACGCCACCGGCCTCGAGGTCGCGGGCGGCCAGACCAAGTGCTTCAAGATCGAGCGCGCCGGCCAGTTCCTGTTCCACGTCGGCGGCAAGCACGCGCAGATCACGGCGCGGCCCTGGTACGAGTTCCTGGTCAACCGTAAGGTCGACGACCTGGTCGGCGGCAACTTCTGGATGCCGCTCGCCGGCAACAAGACGGCCGAGGACTGGGACGTCATGTACTACTCGGTGCTCGGCCTGTCGGCGTTCTTCTTCGTCGCGATCACCGGCTGCGTCATCTACTTCGTCGTCAAGTACCGCCACCGCCCGGGCCACAAGGCCGAGCCGTCGGCGGCGCACAACGACGCCCTCGAGATCACCTGGACGGTGATCCCGACGATCATCTGCGTGTTCCTGTTCTATTACGGCTGGAACACGTACGTCCGCGTCGTCACGCCGCCGCAGAAGGCGGTCGAGATCAACGTGCTGGCGTGGCGGTGGAACTGGCAGTTCACCCACGCCAACGGCGTGCAGGACTCCGACCTGCACGTCCCGGTCGGCGTGCCGGTTCGCCTGGTGATGACGTCGAAGGACGTGCTCCACAGCTTCTACGCGCCCGTCATGCGCGTGAAGCAGGACATCATCCCGCGGCGCTACACCTACGCGTGGTTCCTGCCGACCACGCCGGGCACCTACCGGCTCAACTGCGCAGAGTACTGCGGCACCAACCACTCGCAGATGGGCATCACCAATGACGGCCGGCGCGCGGTGGTCGTGGTCCACGAGTCGGGCGGCTACGAGCGCTACCTGAACGACAAGGCGTCGGAGTCGCAGAACCTGCCGCCGGAGCAGCTCGGCAAGGTGCTGTACGAGAAGAAGGGCTGCAACGCGTGCCACACCGTCGATGGCTCGGCGCGCGTCGGTCCGTCGTGGAAGGGCACCTACGGCAAGCCGGTCCCGCTCGCGGACGGCACCACGGTGCCGATGGACGATAACTACATCCGCGAGTCGATCGAGTACCCGCAGGCCAAGTCGCGGCCGAACTATCCGCCGTCGATGCCGTCGTTCCAGGGCCAGCTCAAAGACATCGAAATCGAAGGCTTGATCGCCTACATCAAGTCGCTGAAGTAGCGAGGGAAACCATGGCGATTCACCACGCAAAGATTGATCAAGGCTACCCCGACGGTCCGGTCAACGAGCCGGACTTCCTCTCCGTCGAGAAGGGCCTCAAGAGCTGGCTACTCACGCTCGATCACAAGCGGATCGGCATGATGTACCTGTTCGGCATCCTGTTCTCGCTGATCGTCGGCGGCGCGTTCGCGCTGCTGGTGCGCACCGAGCTCTGGGCGCCGGGCAAGACCATCGTCGGCCAGGACACCTACAACCAGTTCTTCACCCTGCACGGCGCGGTGATGGTGTTCCTCGTCATCATCCCCGGCATCCCGGCGGCGCTCGGCAACATCATCCTGCCGATCCAGCTGGGCGCGCCCGACGTCGCGTTCCCGCGGCTCAACCTGTCGTCGTTCTACCTGTGGATCTCCGGCGCGCTGCTGCTGGTCGGCGCG
>DASWOO010001213.1:0-2161 GCA_036404335.1 Kofleriaceae bacterium | reverse complement strand
CCGTCGCTCGACGACCCCGACGAGGACACCCCGCTGCCCGCGCCCCGGCGCGACAGCGACTCCGATCTGGTCCGGCCGCGCACGTCGCACGGCGCTGGCGACGAGGCCGCGGCGATGTCCGCGCTCGCCGGGCTGTCGAGCTTCGACGGCCCGGTGCGCCGGGTGTCGACCGCCGCCGAGCAGGCCTCGCAGGCCGCCGACAAGCTCGAGCAGGCGGTGCGCCGGGTCGAGGCCGCGGCCGAGGTCACCGTGCGCAGCACCGGCGAGATGGCCCGGCTCGTCGGCACGCCCCCGCCGACGATGACCCCGCCGCCGCGCGCCGTGGCGCGGCCGCCGGTGATCGACATCCCCGAGATCGACGACCAGCCGCCGGTCCGGCTCAAGAGCCGCGCGCTCGGGGTGATCTCGCTGGTCGTGGTCGTCGCCGGCGCGATCGGGTTCTACGTCATCTACAAGGACCAGATGGCCCAGCGCGAGGCCGCGACCCTGCGCGACAAGCAGCGCCAGGACGCCGCCGAGGCCGAGACCCGCCGGCTGTCCGACGCCCAGGCCGATCGCGGCACGATCGGCGTGTCGGTCACGCCGGGCGAGTCCAGCGTGTGGCTCAAGCTCGGCCGCACGCCGTTCGACTCGATGCCGCTGTCGTCGGCCCAGCTCCACCGGATCCGGGTCGAGCGCGACGGGTATCAGCCGCTCGACACCGAGATCGTCGCCGCGAGCTGGGAGGGCACCGGCGCGGGCAAGAAGGGCAAGGTCTCGGTCACGCTCAAGGCCGCGGCGCTCGACAAGAAGACCCACAAGCCGGCGATCGAGCGCTTGCCCGCGCTGCCGCCGAACCTCGCCGAGCAGACCGGGTTCACCCCGGGCGAGGGCCCGGTCCACGTCGAGACCACGCCGCCGGGCGCCGAGGTCTGGCTGCTGATCGGGTTCTCCGAGTCCGGCGTGCACTTCCCGACGGTGGCCGGCCGGTCGTACGAGCTGCGCGCGCTGGCGGATGGCTACAAGCCGGGGTTCGCGTCGATCTCGGTCGACGAGTGGCGCGATCCCAAGGGCGATCCCAAGGCGCCGATCGACGTCGCGAAGAAGAAGGACGCGATCGACAAGCACATCGACCTCGACGTCGATCCGGACGCGCCCAAGAAGCCGAAGGTCAGGTAGCGGTGTCCGGCAGTCGAACGCTGCAGGTGCGATGCACGACCTGGGAGCAGGTCGAGGTGTTCCGCACCCGCAAGCTGCGCAACGGCCGGCTGCTGTCGATGAAGGTGCCGTTCGCGAGCGACGTCGGCGCCGAGGTCACGCTGAACCTCGAGCTGCCCAACCAGGTGGTGGTCGCGATCGACGGCACGGTGCTGCGCTCGGTGCCGGTCGAGGCGGACCCCAAGAAGCCGGGCAAGCCCGAGCTCGGCAAGACCTGGCTCGAGGTCGAGCTGTTCGGGTTCACCGAGGACATCGTGGCCCAGATCCAGCGGATGGCCGCGGGCGAGCCCGAGCTGGAGCTGGTCGCCGAGGAGCCCGAGGAGCCGCCGGCGCCGCCGCCGCCCGCCCGGATGACCGGCTCGTTCCCGGCGGTCGAGGAGCTGCCGGACGACGAGCGCGCGCTGTTCCAGCAGCTGACCGCCGAGCTGCGCCGGCTGCGGCTCCTGGCCGTCCACGAGGTGCTGGGCGTCGAGCGCGACGCCGACACCGACGAGGTGCGGCGCGGCTGGATGACGCTGGTCCGCCGCCACCACCCCGATCTGGTCGCGCGGCGCCAGGCGCCGGCGATCACCCACCTCGCCGAGGAGCTGATGATCCTCGCCAACCGGGCCTACGACCGGCTGCGCTCGGCGCTGGTCGCCGAGGGCCGCGCGACGGCGGTCGGGCCCGCGCTGGCGCCGCCGCCGGGCTGGCTGGTCGGCTTCGACGACATCTCGTCGACCGGCTCGATCACGCGGGCGCGGGTCGCGCTGGCGATGCAGCAGGGCGGCAACGCCGACGCGGTCGAGGTCAGCCCGGCGCCGGTGGCGGCGTCCTCGTCCCAGGTCGAGGGCGGCGAGGCGTTCGAGCTGCGCGCGCGGGCGATGCTCGGCGACGGCGACGCCGACAACGCGCAGGAGGTCCTGGCCGCGGCGCTCTGCGTGTACCCGCGCAGCCGGCCGCTGCGCTCGCTGTACTACGTGGC
>DASWOO010001212.1:0-6669 GCA_036404335.1 Kofleriaceae bacterium | reverse complement strand
GTATCCTACCTCGTCTCCGCGCCGGTCAGAGCGTGGTGACCGCGAGGCCGATGCGCTCCTGCACCACGCGCGCGAGCGTCGGGCGCAGCACCTCGCCGGTCCGCGCCGCCTTCCAGCTGCCATCGTCGGCCGGGTCGAAGTGCCACGCCGACGACACCGCGGCCATCCAGATCTGCCGCGCCGCCCGGTGCGCGTTGATCACGATCCGCGTGCCGTCGCGCAGATCGAGCCGCAGCACGCCGTCGCTCGTCGAGACCTCCACGTCGTCCGGGTCGATGTCGGCGAACGCGTCCTCGAGCCTGTGGAGCTCGTCGCGCGCGGCGCTGTCGAAGCTCGCTTCGTCCATGCTGCGTTCGTAGCACGTCCGCCGCGGCGCGGCGCGCCGGACGCGATTCAGAACCCGACGGCCAGGCCCAGGGTCACGTCGGCCGAGAACCCGGTGTTCAGATAGATCGCGCTGCCGAGCTTGTCGGCGACCGCGAGCCCGCTCATCGCGTCGAGCTCGGCGAGGAACGCCAGGGCGCCGCCGAGGTGCTTCTTGTAGCCCAGGCCCAGGCCGAGCAGCAGCGGGCCCTGGGCGACGACATCGGTGTCCATGCCCGGCATGTCGTCGACCGCGTTGACCTTCAGCGTGTTGCGCAGGACGCCGACGCCGACCTCGCCCATCAGCGCCAAGCCGTCGCCGGATCGCGAGAACGCGTAGTGGAAGCGGAGGAACCCGGCCGGCGCGGCCGTGGAGTGGCCGTCGATGTTCGCGCCGATCGGCACGCCGATCCGCGCGGCCAGGCCGATGCCGAACTGCCGGCTGAAGTAGTAGGCGACCTCGGGGCTGAACACGAGCAGGCTCGTGCCGATGCAGCACGTCTGGACGTTGTTGCCGGCCTCGGTCACGCCGGTGACATAGCCAAGGCCGGTGCCGACGTGGATCGACAGCTCGATCGACGAGTGCGACGGCGGGCGATCCGCCGGGTCGGGCGCCTGGCTCGCGATCGTCGGGACCTTGCTGCTGGTGCCGGCGCTGATCGGCTCCTCGGTCACGCGCGGCACGCCGGCGCCGCCCAGCGAGATCAGGTTCGGCGAGCCCGACGTGCCCTTGGCCGCGAGCGCCTTGCTGGCGACGTCGTACGCGACGATGTAGTAGTGGACGATGCCGCCGTGCATCGCCGACGCCGGGATCGTGCCGACGTAGCGACACGCGCCTTGCTTGGTCAGCTTGGCCTCGGTGAAGTCGACCGCGCCCTCGGGCCGGTACATCACGACCACGCGCGCCGGCGACAGCTCGCTGTTGACCGTGGCCTCGATCGGCTGCGCGATGCCCGGCCGGCCGGTCTCGATCACGGTGTGCTGCAGGCCACGCACCGCGGCGCAGTCCACGCCGTCCGACTCCGGCTCGTCGCCGCCGGCTTGCCCCGCGGCCGGCTGCTTGCGCGCCGCGAGCTTGGCCTCGTCGACCATGCGCACCAGCTCCGACGTCTTGTAGCCCGGGTCGACCGCGATCTTCGGGTCGATCTGCACCGCGGTCAGGAACGAGCCGCGCGCGGCCTCGGGGTCGGAGCCGGCGAGCTGCGCGATGCCGAGATCGAGATAGACCCGCGCGACGACCGGATCCCGATCGAGCTTGGCCTTCTTGGCGACCGCGATCGCCTGGTTGAGCTGGCGGCGCGCGGCGTCGTAGTCCATCGCATCGTAGCTCGCCATCGCCGACCGGGTCTTGGCGACGATCTCGGCCTTGGGATCGGCGTGCGCGGCGGTCACCAGGACGGCGAGCATCCCGGCGATCACGAGGGCGCAGCGACGCGTAGACATGACGTCTCTATACCAAAGTCTACCGTCCGGTGATCACGAACTCCACGCGGCGATTCTGCGCGCGCCCCGCCGCCGTGCGGTTGTCCGCGATCGGCACGTTCTCACCGTAGCCTTTGGGCTCCATCCGATCGCTGGTCACGCCCCGCTTGATCAGATACGCCCGCACCGACTCGGCGCGCTTCTGCGACAGCTTGAGGTTGAAGTTGTCGTCGCCCTGGCTGTCGGTGTGGCCCTGGATCTCGACGCCCATCTTCGGATTGTCCTTCAGCACCAGCGCCACGTCGTTGAGCAGCGCGAACGACATCGCCTTGATCGTCGCCTTGTTGGTGTCGAAGAACACGGTCTGCTTGAGCTCGATCTTCTGCTCGGTGACGACGACCAGGTTGTACTTCTTGGGGCAACCATCGGGCGGGATGCCCGGGACCATCGGGCACTTGTCGTCGACGTCGGCGATGCCGTCCTTGTCGTTGTCGGGATCGGGGCAGCCGTCCTCGTCCTCGAAGCCGTCCTTGTCCTCGGGCTCGTTGGGGCACTTGTCCACGGCATCGGGGATGCCGTCCTTGTCGTTGTCGAGGTCGGGACAGCCGTCCTCGTCCTCGAAGCCGTCCTTGTCCTCGGGCTCGCGCGGGCACTTGTCGACGTTGTCGAGGATGCCGTCGCCGTCCATGTCGCCGGGCGCGGGCGGCGCGACCTTGTCGGTGCACCGGTCCCTGGGCGACTTGTCGATCGCCAGCTGGGCGTTGGTCTCGGCGACCAGGGCCTCGCGGCGGGCGTCGTGGAAGTTGCCCTCGTCGAGCTGGTGCTGCGCGAAGTCGTTGTGCGACTCGGCCATCGCCAGCTCGACCGGTGCGCAGCGCCGGGCGCCGTTGGTGCGCGCGGTGGCGATCAGCGTGTCGGTCGCGGTGGTCTGGTCGCGGACGGCGCTGCCGGCGCAGCCGCCGAGCAGGAGCGCGAGGATCGCGGCGCGGATCACGGCCGGTCCTTGGCGGGGGCGAGGTTGACCGCGGGCGCCGGGACGACCTGGACCGGGCGCTTCGCCGGATCCGCGGCCGCCGCCTGGGCCTCCTCGGTCGCCTTGGTCGCCGCCTCGGTCGCGAGCTGGCTGAACCGGTTGGCGCCCTGGAAGTCGGCGTACGCCGCGATCTCGCGCGCCTTCTCGAGGTACTGCACGGCCCGGGTCCACCAATACGGCGCGTACTTCTCGGCGTTGGCCTCGCGCGCGGTGTCGATCGCGTCCGACGCCTCGCGGGTCTGGCTGACGTAGACGATCGGGCCACACCCGGCGGCCGCGATCGCCACCGCGATGGGAATCAACCTGGAAGCAAACCACCCGGCCATGCCCGCCGAGCTTATCACCGCGACCGCACCCGGCGGCCATCGCGGCCCAGCTCGATCGCGACATAGATCGCCGAGCCGAACAGCGCGAGCAGCGACACGACGAACGCCCAGCCAAGCTTGACCGCGAACAGCGCCACGCCCTGCCCCGCCGCCCAGCCCTCGTAATCGGTGGCGGTCGACAGCCGGTGGATGCCGACGACGACCAGCACGAACAGGACCAGCGCGATCGCCGCCGTGCCGTACAGCAGCGCACCCTGGTGACCGCGACGGATCAACACGCCCGCCGCGTACCAGCCGCCGATCACCAGCGCGGCGTGGCCGACCATCAGCGGCAGCACGAACACCCCGGCCAGCTTGGTCGGATCGACCCAGTACATCCACGCCCACGCCGGGTGCACGGCATAGAAGTACAGGGCGACCGGCGCGACCACCGCCGCGGCGTGCAGCGCGACCAGCTGGAACGCGGGCAGCGCGAACGGGCCATCGGCGCGGATCCGATCGCGGGCGATCAGCGCGAACCCGATGCCGAACAGCAGGTTGACCAGCGCAACGACCGGCAATGACGGCTCCCGGCGGCCACGGTAGCACGGCCCGGACGCGATCGCGGGGGCCAAAGGCCCGCTATCGCCCCTCGATCGGCGGCGTGCGCGACCCCGTGTCCGGGTCGAGCTCGAGCGGCGCGATCACGCCGCTGGTCGCGGTGAGCTCGATCGCGGACGTGTGGTCGGGACGCTCGCGGTGCGGCCGCGCCGGCACGTCGATCTCGCCGGCGACGAACGTGGTCTCGACCACCGCCGCGGGCGGCGCGGCGGCGGCGACGCCCTCGACCGGCGTGCCCTCGTCGATCAGCAGCTCGGCGTCGAGGTCCTCGGGCTCGGCCTCGTCGCTCCACGCGCTCGCGCCCGACGACGCGGGGATCGGGATCCGCTCCATGGTCTCGTCGTCGCGCGCCGCCGGCGGCGCGATCGCCGACTCGCTGCCCGTGCCGGCGTCGCCCAGGTCGTGCGCGCCGAGCGACGCGAGCGCCTCCTCGAGCGGCTGGACCGCGCGCAGCTTGCTCAGCTGGGTGTCGACCGGCGGCGGCGGCGGCGCCGGGGCCTCCTCGAACACCGTGGCCTCGAAGTCGTCGTCGGCGAGCAGCTCGACCTTGGGCGCGTCGTCGTCGCGGGCCTCGAGGAACGAGCCGGCGAACTTCTCGCTCAGCTTGTCGTAGGCCCGCTTGAGCTGGCGGCGCGCGGCGCTGGCGGTCAGCTCGCGGCGGACCCGGTCGTAGGCGTTGCCCGCCAGGCGCTCGCGCAGCAGCGGCTCGCCGAGCAGGCGCAGCACCTTGCGGGCGAGGTCGATCGGGTCGCCGGCCTCGAACAGCAGCGCCTCGCGGTTGTTCTCGACGACCGGGGCCAGGGTCTCGCGGCGCGGCGCGACGATCGCCCGCCGGCAGGCCATGTACTCGAGGATCTTGGTCGGGAACACGACGATCGGGCTCGGCGTCAGGTCGGACGCGGCCGGGACCACGCACACCGTCGCGGTCGCGAGCAGCGCCGGCAGCTGATCGTGATCGACCGGGCCGAGGACCTCGACCTGGTCGGTCAGCCCCAGCTCGCGGATCCCGTCGCGCAGCGGCTGATCGAACTTGGGCGCCATCGAGCCGGCGATCACCAGCCGCGCGTCGACCTCGCGGACGATCGCCGCCATCGCCCGGACCAGCACGCGCACGCCGCGGCCAGGGTCGACCGAGCCGACGTAGAGGATGCGGGGCGGGCCGCCGACCGGCGCGTCGTCCCAGTCGAACCGGTCGACGTCGACCCCCGGCGCCGACAGCGCGATCCGGTCGGGGCCGGTGATCGTCGTCGGCGCGCCCGGGACGTGCGGCCGGGCCTGCAGCGCCTTGACCGCGGCCGCGGTCGGCGCGAGCACCATGTCGGCGGCGGCGATGCAGGCGTCCTCGTCGCGCGCGTACTGGGCGTCGAGCTCGGGGTCGCCGGTGGTCTCGCCCAGCGGCGAGCGCGCCAGGTCGTAGACCATCGCGTAGCCCAGGCGCTTGCGGGCCTCGAGCACGGCGAGCCCGGCCCAGCTGTCGCGGCAGTGGACGACGTCGTAGTCGGCGCCGTCGAGCTGGCGCTTGAGCGCGCGCTGGAACGACTGGACCTGGGCCCGCAGGTCGACCTCGGTCGTCGGCACGCGCAGCACGCGGACCGCGCCCTGGCGCTCGACGTAGGCCTGATCGCCCTCGCGCGCGACCAGCAGGTCGACCGAGTGATACGGCGTCAGCGCGCGGATCACGTGGCGCAGCTGGACCCCGGCGCGCCGAGGGCCCGGCACTGCGCAGAATCCGGTCAGCAACACCCGGGCCATGGCGGCTGCGATCCTCGGGCAACTCGCGCGCACACGCAAGGGCCACCTCGAGCCCGATCGCTCGTCGTCGGCGCCTCACCTTGCTTCAGCTGGGCGGCTGCGTTATCCCCGTTGCGTGAATCGGCTCATCGAATACCTCCGGCAGAATCTGATGATCGACTTCCAGGGGGAGCTGACGGTAGGCAAGGTCCGCGACCTGCTCGCGGGCGACGACAGCCGCGACGCCAAGCAGCTCGCAGCCAAGCTGGTCGCCGAGAAGTCGGTCGAGGACTTCCAGCTGGTGCTCGCCGATTGCCTGCTCGAGGCGGTCCAGCGGCTGCTCACCGACGAGGTGATGCGCGAGCAGATCCGGATGTACGCCGAGTCCTGACCGGCCGGCATTTCCACCATGTGCTACGTTCTTGCATATGGGGAACCCGGTCGCCGAATCCAAGACTCCCGCTGCGCTCATCGCCTTTGTCATGGTCGCCGCGGGGATCCTGATCGCGGCGATCAGCCACGGCGTGGTCCACGGCTCGATCGCCGGCGGCATCCTCGCGGCCGCGGGCGCGATCCCGGCCTGCTACGGGATGTGGAAGGGCATCCAGCAGGAGAACCAGGGTCCGCTGGCGATCAGCGTGTGCGCGGTGCTGCTCTCGCTCGGCGTCGGCGCGGTGCTGATCATCCTGCGCGTGGTGTCCTGGCTGCACTGAGACCTGACCACCCCAGAGAGAGTTGCGATGTACAAGGCACGGCTGCTCGCGTTCGCGTTGTTGCTCGGCGTCCCGCTGTCGGCGGGCGCGCAGACCCCTGATGCAGCGGGCGCCGCGGGCTCCGGCTCGGCGATCGGCGCCACGAGCGAGCCGGCGGCTGATCCCGGCGCCGCGACGGCGACCGCGACCGCGCCCAAGCTGGTCGCGAGCAAGCTGCAGTACGCCGACACGGCGATGGGGACCAACATCAACCTCTGGCTGTGGACCGACGACGAGCGCGCCGCGGCGGCCGGCGCCGAGGCGGTGTTCGCCGAGATGCACCGGCTCGACAAGATGATGACGACGTGGGACCCCAAGAGCGAGGTCTCGCAGGTCAACGCCAGCGCCGGGATCAAGCCGATCAAGCTGACGCCCGAGACCTACGCGGTGATCGAGCGCGCGGTCGACATGTCGAAGAAGTCCAAGGGCGTGTTCGACATCA
>DASWOO010001211.1:0-3420 GCA_036404335.1 Kofleriaceae bacterium | reverse complement strand
ACTGGATGATCACGGCCACGGCGCTGGCGGCCGCGCTGATCGTCCGCAACGAGCTCGCCCGGCGCCGGGCGGCTCAGGGCAAGAGCTCGAGCTCGGCGAGCTGAACCACGTAGCCGTCGGGCAGCGCGCGCAGCCGGGTGGCGTCGAGCCGGACCCGGGCCGCGGTGACCGGCGCGGCCAGCGCGAACACCTGCGGGGCCATCGGCGGCGCGGGATAGTCGGTGCGTCGGACCACGTCGCGCCAGCCGCCGCCCTCGACGACCTGCAGCGCGAAGTCGACCGGGAACCCCGCCGCCGACGCCGGGTGCAGCACGACGCGCGAGAACGTCACCGGCGCCGGCAGCGCGAGCTCGATCCACTCCTCGTGCGACGCGCGGATGCCCAGACCGCTGCAGTAGCCGAGCGCGCCCGGCGCCGGGGCCCGGATGCCGTCGGCCACGCCGTCCCGCGACCAGCCCGACGCCTGGTACGAGCTGCGGGTCGTGACCTGCGCACCGAGCGCCAGATCGGGATCGATCGGCGCCGAACAGAACGCGCGCTCGGCGACGAACGGGCTGGCCGGCACGATCAGCCGGCTCAGCGCCGCCGCGTGGGTCAGGTTTTGCCAGAACCGCGCCGGCGTCATCGGCGCGCGGACCGACGCCAGCAGCTCGGCGAGCGCCCCGCACGTCATCGCGTGGCGGGCGGCCGACAGCTCGGCCAGCGAGATGTTCGTCGCCGCCGCGGTCGCGCCGTCGACCGGGCTGACGTCGGCGACCAGCCACGCCAGCGGCAGCAGCTTCTCGTGCCCGGCGAACGAGCCGGCGCTGGCCGGGATCCGCGCACCGAGCGGGTTGGCGAGGCCGAGGGTGTCGGCGGCGAAGCCGTCGAGCGGCGCGATGATGCCGCCGACCCCGAGCCGGCCGGTGACCACCGCGATCGCCGCGAGCGCGTCGGCCCGGGTCGGCAGGTCGAAGTTGCCGCTCTCGGACAGCAGGCGGTGCGCGCCCGCGAGCTCGGCGAGGTACGCCCGGCCGGCGACGTCGAGGTTGACCGCCAGGTACGCGCGGCCGTCGATCGGGTGCGCCGCGCGGGTGTAGCCGACGTACTCGAGGCGCTCCTGGTGGATGCCCGGCGCCGGCACGAACCGCGGATCGAGCCGGACCAGCTCGACGACCAGCCAGATCGCGATCACCGCGACCGCCGGCGCGGTCCGCTGCGACCACGGCACGGCCAGCACCGGCAGCAGCACGAGCAGCATCGGCAGCAGCAGCAGCCGGCCGTGCATGAAGTCGCCGCCGACCCGGACCACGAACCCGCCGATCGCCAGGCCGGCGATCACCGGCGCCACCACCAGCGCGGCGTCGCGGCGGCGGACCGCGCCGCGCAGGATCGCGGCGGCGGCGAGCGCGGCGAGCGCGGCGAGCGGCAGCCACGTCGCGTACGGCGCGAGGAAGTCGACCAGGTAGCGCCCGCCGCGCGCCCAGTTGCTGCCGGCCGCGCTCTTGGCCAGCGCCGGCAGCGGCACGAGCGTCGCGTAGTAGCCGGCGCGGAAGATCTCGTAGCCGACCGGCAGCGCGCCGGCGATCGCCGCCAGGCCGGCCGCGCAGCGCCAGCCCGGGCGCGCCAGCCACGCGCCGGCGGCGAGCATCACCGCGGCGGCGATCGCGAGATCGGGCCGGACCAGCGGGCCCAGGCCGAACGCGAACGCCGTCATGCGCAGCCGGCGCGGCGATGCCGGCCCCGCCAGACCGAGCAGCGCCGCCCACGCGACCGCGACCCACAGGATCGCCAGCCCCGACTCGAGGCCCGACGTCCCGAAGTCCCAGAACGGCACCACGCCGAGCACGCACAGCGCGCCCGCCGGCGCGATCGCGCCGGTCACGCCGCGCGCGCGATGCCAGCGCCGGGTCGCGTCGAGCGAGATCGCCAGGCCCGCCACCGCCATCACGCCGCCGAGCCCGACCGCGACTCGCCCCGGATCGCCGCGCGTGATCGCCGAGGCCAGCGCGACCAGCCACGGCCACAGCGAGCTGGTGTTGGCCTCGGCGCGCTCGGCCGCGTTGAACACCGGGCCGTCGCCGTGGAGGATCAGCCGCACGGTCCGCACGTAGATCAGGCCGTCATCGGAGATCCACCGGTGGCGCCAGACCACGGCGGCGTAGATCACCACCACCGCCGCCAGGCCGATCGCGGTCGCCAGCCGCGCCCGCGGTCTGTCGGATGGCGCCACCACGACGCACATTGTATGTTCCCCGGCGCGATGTGGAAGCAAGCCCGGGCGCTCGTTCGCACGATCCGCCCGCGGCAATGGGTCAAGAATGTGTTCGTCGCCGCACCCGTGGTGTTCTCGCGCGAGCTGTCGAGCCCCCCGGCGCTCGCCCGGGCGGCCGTCGCGGTGCTCGCGTTCTGCGCGCTGTCGGGCGCGGTCTACGCGTTCAACGACGTGCTCGACGTCGAGGCCGACCGCACCCACCCCACCAAGTGCAAGCGGCCGATCGCCGCCGGGCTGCTGTCCGAGCGCGGCGCGATCCTGTGCTCGATCACGCTGGCGATCGGCGCGCTGACCGCGTGCCTGGCGCTGCGCTGGGAGCTCGCCGCGTTCGCCGGCGCGTACCTGGTGCAGAACCTGGCCTACAGCCTGGGCCTCAAGAAGATCGCGTTCCTCGACGTGGGCCTGATCGCCGCGGGCTTCCTGCTGCGCGTGCTCGCCGGCGCCGCCGCGATCGACGTGGCGCCGTCGCGCTGGCTGTTGCTGTGCACCGCGCTGCTCGCGCTGCTGCTCGGCCTGGGCAAGCGCGGCCACGAGCTGGTGTGGGCCACGCGCAACGAGCGAGCCAGCATCACGCGCGCCTCGCTCGCCGGCTATCGCATCGAGGTCGTGCGCGCCGCGATGGTCGTCCTCGCCGTGGTCACGTCCGCGGCGTTCATCACGTACACGCTGTGGCCGCACACCATCGTGTTCTTCGGCACCAACAAGCTGGCGCTGGTCTCGCCGTTCGTCGTGCTCGGCATCGTGCGGTTCATGATGCTCGCGCTGGGGACCCGGGCGGCCGAGTCGCCGACCGAGGCGATGCTGAGCGACCGCTGGTTCCTCGCGAACCTGGCCATCGCGACCGCCACGACGATCTACGTCATCTACGCGGGATAGCCAGGACCTCGCCGGGCGCCTCGTCGGGCGGCGGCGCCAGGAACGCGCGATCCGGGCTGAGCGTGTCGTCGCGCACCATGGTGAACGCCCACGGCGCGAGCGGCACGGGCGAGGTGATGGTCACGGTGCGCTCGCCGTGGTCGGCGTAGGTCAGCTGGGCGCGGTCGAACACGTGGGGCTCGTCCTCGCCGGCCGGGGCTTGCCCCCGGCCGGCAGCGCCGCCGAATGGCGGTGCGGGTTGATCGACGGTCATCGCCACCTTGCCGTCGCTGACCGCGGCGTCGTAGACC
>DASWOO010001210.1:0-2482 GCA_036404335.1 Kofleriaceae bacterium | reverse complement strand
CCGCCACAGGTCGCCACGCACTGAGCGATTAGCTCGCTATCCACTCCGCGCCGCTCAGCTCGGCGCGTGGATCTTGACGATCTCGACGAGCTCGTCGGTCGTCGGCTGGAGCGGCGGCGGCGGGTCGTGGTCCAGCAGCGGGTGCGTGTCTTCGTCGACGTCCTTGGCGCGGCGCTTGGCCTTGGCGGTCAGCAGGCCGGAGGCGTCGAGCAGGTCGGCGGCGGGCAGGAGGGCGGCCTGGGCGAGCAGGCGGGCCTGGCGGAGGGCGAGCTCGACCTGGCGGCCGGCGGCGGCGAGTTCGTCGCGCAGGGCGGCCGCCTCGTCGCCGTCGAGCGGCGGGTCGATGAACACGCTGCGCCAGGTGGCGACCGAGGCCTCGAGCGCGTGGACGGTCGGCATGACGTCGAGGTAGGGCGCGCCCGAGAACATGCGCCGGGCGTAGCTCGACGCGAGCCGGCGCTCGAGCTCGGCGCAGAGCCGCTCGGTCTCGGCCTTCGAGGCCTTGCGCAGGACCGGCAGCTTCAGGTTGTGGAACAGGACGTCGAGCAGCGGCGAGCGCGAGCCGCCGGCGTAGGCGATCCCGGCCTGAAGCTTCTCCACATCATCGGCGAGCGCGCCCTGCAGGAGCTTGCCGCGCTCGGCCTTCTGGCCCTCGAGCTCGGGGAGGCGCAGCCCGCGCACGAGCAGCGCGCCGAGCGCGTCGATCCGCACCGAGCCCAGCCGGGTCCGCGCGGCGTCGAGCCAGCGCGCCTCGTCGCCGAGCTCGGGCAGCTGGGCCAGCGCGGTCGCGGCGGCGTCGAGCCTGGGCGCCAGCTGCTCGGCCTGGACCAGGAGCTCGAACGACTCGGCGAGCGTGCTTGCCATGCGCACCCCATACCACGGCGCACCGCGGACCGTCGCGGCCCGGCGCTTTTGACCGTCGCTGCGCTCACGCCCATCGCGTCTCGCGTACGTCAGTTGAGCGCCGCGGTAGGCGCGTTTCGATCCGCGCGCCTCGACGAGCCGCGCACTTACCGTCGGCACGTCGACTGCACAACACGACTGCATCCAAATGACGAACATCCACACTCCCTCGATCGATGCGTCCCTCCTGTCCACCGTGTCCGGCGGCGCCGATAACCCGCGCGCCGGCTACAACGCCGAGGACGTCGGCCAGGGCCTGCTCTGGGGCGCGGCCGGCGCCACCGCCGGCTCCACCGCCGGTCCGATCGGCGCGGGCCTCGGCGGCGCGGCCGGGTTCGGCGCCGGCTTCATGTCGCGCAACGTGACCAACCTGAGCAACGCCGTCGGCGATCTGTGGAACGAGCGCTCGCGCGGCGCCCAGCTCGACCGCCAGATCCAGCAGCAGCGCCAGCGCAATCGCTGACCCCGGCGGTGGGCGGCGAGGTCAACCGCTGACCGCCGGCGATTGACGGCGCGCAGGTCAGCCTCTAGATCAGAGGGCGACATGACCGCACTCCGCCGCGCCGTCCTCCTCGCTGGCCTGGCGCCGCTGGCCTCGGCCTGCGCGCCCTCGGGGACCACCGCTCCGACCGCGACCACCGCTCCGACCGCGACCACCGCGGCCCCCGCCGCGCCGGCGCACGACGGCGATCCGCGCACGCCGGACGCGGCGATCCTGTGCTCGTCGTGCGCCGAGTGGAACCGGCCGCACGAGCCGTTCAAGCTGTTCGGCAATACCTATTACGTCGGCCCGGCCGGCCTGTCCTCGGTGCTGATCACGACGTCGAAGGGCCTGGTCCTGCTCGACGGCGGCCTGCCGCAATCGGCCGCCGTGATCGACGCGAACATCCGCAAGCTCGGGTTTCGCACCCAGGACATCGTGCTCATCGCCAACTCGCACGCGCACTTCGATCACGCCGGCGGCATCGCCGCGCTGCAGCGGCTGAGCGGCGCGCGCGTGGTCGCCAGCGCCTCGGGCGCGCAGGCGATCGAGCATGGCGAGCCGGTCGCCACCGATCCGCAGTACCAGTCCGGCCACGATCAGAAGCGGCGGTTCACCGCGGTGCCGCACGTCGAGGTCGTGGCCGACGGCCAGGCGCTGACCGTCGGTGACACGACGATCACCGCGCACCTGACGCCGGGCCACACCCCGGGCTCGACGACCTGGACCTGGCGGTCGTGCGAGGCGGCGCGCTGCGTCGACGTCGTGTATGCCGACAGCCTCAACCCGGTGTCCGACGACGGCTTCCGGTTCGGCGCCGATCCGGGCGTGGTCGCCGCGTTCCGCACCAGCATCACGACGATCGATCACCTGCCGTGCGATCTGATCGTCGCGGTGCACCCGGGCTTCACCGGCCTCGACGACAAGCTCGCCGCGCGCGCCCGGGGCGTGACGCCCGATCCGTTCCTCGACCGCAACGGCTGCCACGCGTATGCCGCGGACGCGACTCAGAAGCTGACCAAGCGGATCTCCGACGAGCACTGACGGCCATGTGATACGCTGGCGCGGCTTTCGGGTCTCGCGCGTCATCGCCGGCCG
>DASWOO010001209.1:0-3296 GCA_036404335.1 Kofleriaceae bacterium | reverse complement strand
CGAGCGGGCCGGCGGCCTCCAGCGCGTCGATCAGCTGATCGGCGGTCGCGCCCGGCCCGGCCCGGCGCAGGCCCTCGACGAACGCGCGCGCGGCGAGGAAGCCCTCGAGCGAGATCGGCCCGCGGTCTCCGGCCGGCACCGCGTCGCGGTACGCCTGGACCGCCGGCAGGTCGGCGTCGATCGGCGGCACGACCTGGGTGACGATCACGCCCTGCGCGTCGTCGCCGAGCTCGCGGAGCAGCGCGTCGCCGATCACGAAGCTGACGCTGATGAACAGCGGCCGGACGCCGTACGACCGCAGCAGCCGGATGAACTTGGCGGTCGGCTTGTAGGCGCCGGCCATGAGGATCGCGCGCGGGTGGTGCGCGGGGTCGAGCATGGTCGCGACCGCGCCCTCGACGTCGACGGTGTTGCGCGGGTAGCGCGCGTGCGGCAGCTGCTCGGCGCCGCGGTAGCCCAGCTTCTGCAGCGCGGCGAGCGCGGCGCTGTAGGCCGCGTCGCCGTACGCGTCGTTCTGGGTGAAGAACGCGAGGTCGTCGGGCTTGATCCCCAGCTCGGTGATGCCGCGGACGATCTCGGCGGTCTCCTGGGCATAGCCGGCGCGGAAGTTGATCACGTAGCGATCGGGCGGGGTCTTGCGGAGCAGGCCCGCGCCCGACAGCGGCGCGAAGTACGGGATGTGGTGCGCGGTGGCGATCGGCACCGCGACGGCCGCGGTCGGCGAGCCGACGTTGCCGAGCAGCGCGAACACGTGGTCGGTGTCGATCAGCGTGTGCATGTTGGCGGCCGCGCGCGCCGGCTCGTAGCCGTCGTCGAGCGCGATCAGCCGCAGGGTCTGCCCGGCGACGCCGCCGGCCTTGTTGACCGCGGCGAAGCAGGCCTCGATGCCGCGCTTCATGCCGAGGCCGAGCTGGGCCGATGGCCCCGACATCGCCCCGGACATGCCGACCGCGAGCTCGGGCGGGGCCGCGGCCGCGGTCCGGGCGACCATGAGCGCGACCAGCGCCGCGCGGCGTGAAATCCTCGTGAACATGGTCCCGGGGTAGGTCGGCCGCCGGCCGGCAAGCTTGATGCGTTACTTGCCGAAGCCGCGGCCGTCGACGTTGAGCACCGGCGGTGGCCGGGTGCCCGACAGCGCCAGGATCGCCAGGGTCGCGGCGATCGCGGCCGCGCCGGCCCCGGCCCAGACGTAGGGATTGCGGCACAGGTGGCAGCGATGATCGGGCACCCGCGGTTCGGTCGTGCCGAGCACGCTCGGCGCCGCGGTCATCGCCGCCGCGCCGGCCACCGCCTGCCAGGCCTCGCGCGCGGCCGCGGCCAGGCCCGCGCGATCGCCGAACCCGACCTCCGCCACCGCGCTGCAGCGCGCCGGCGCGCCCGCGCAGCGCTGGACGAACAGCGCCGGCCCGCCGCGGCGCTCGCCGACCGCGGCGATCACCACCTCGTCGAGCTCGCCGTAGATCAGCGCGGCGTCGATCAGCGCCTGCTCGAACAGCGGCGACAGCCCCGGCGCCGCGCCGGCGGCCAGCCGCGCCGCGTCGTCGTCGAGCTCGAGCGGCAGCGCGACGGCCGCCCGGCCATCGACGTTCACGCCCTGCACCACCGGGCGCGCGCCCGGCGCTCGGCCGATCACCAGGTGCTGGCCGCGGGTCACCTCGGCGTCGAGGGGCGCGGCGCCGAGCTCGTGGCCGTCGATCGCGATCGCCGCGCCGTCGGGGACGCTGGTGACGTGCAGCCGCTGGATCGCCGCCGGCTGCGCGCGCACGGCCGCGACCGCGTCGACGACGTCGGGCGAGAACTCGGCCAGCGTGACCGGCCGCGCCGGGTCCAGCGCCAGCGCCAGCGCGATCACCGACGGCGCCTCGGCGATCCGCCGGTGCTGCAGCACGGCGCCGAGCCGGAGCGCGGCGTCGGCGTACAGCTCGGCGCCGCCCGGCCACGCGACCAGCGGCTCGGCCGCGATCCGCGCCGCGGCCAGCCGGCTCTGCGCGAAGTCGAGCTGCGCCCGCAGGTACGCGCGCCAGCCCTCGTCGATCATCGCCTGGACCTCGCGGAACCGCGCGAGCATCGTCACCGGCACCGCGCCCGCGGCCTGGCGCGCCCGCGCCTCGCCGACCGCGTCGGCCACGACCCGGCCGCGCGCCCCGATCGCCGCGACGACGGCAGCGGCCACGCTGGCGCGCTCGGTCCCGGCGTCGCCCGCGGCGATCACGCAGAGCCCGTCGGCGCGCGCGGATCCGGCCAGCGACAGCACCAGCCACGGGATCGCGCCCGCCACCGCCAGAGGCTTCACCCGTGCGAGTATACTCGCGCGTCATGTCGGTGCTCGGCACAGCGGCGGATCGCGCATGCGCGGTGATGCTCGTGACCGCGCTGGCCTGCCACCCGCGCGATCAGCCGACCCGGCTCGCACCGCTGCCGCGCGGCGCCCTGCTGACCGACCTCGTCGGCACCTGGCGCTGGACGCTGCGCACCCAGGAGGGCGGCACCACGCGGATCGAGGCGGAGACCTGGCGGTTCCGGCCGGTCGACGGCGCGCCGAACCGGCTCGTCGGGCGCTACGTCCGCGAGGTCGAGGTCCGGTCCGACGACCGCGTGCCGTTCGGGTGCAACCAGCGGCCGTGGTACCGCCAGCGCGCCACGTTCGAGCTCGCGGTCGAGCCGACCCGCAACGGCTTCGCGGTCCGCGAGACCGACTATCGCGCCGAGCCCGGGCCGTGCGACCACGGGTTCCGCAAGATCGGCGCGTACACCGGGACGCTCGACGGCAACCGCCTGCAGCTGCACTGGGACGGCGGCGTCGAGCGCCTGTGGCATGTCGACGCCGCGGTCGCCGAGCTGCCGGCGCCGCCGTGGCCCGCCGAGCCCCCGCTGGCCGGGCCGTGGCGGTGGGACGCGACGTCGTACGACGACGCGGGCAACCTGCGCGACGAGAGCGAGTGGTGGGAGCTGACCCGGCGCGGCGCCGACCGGCTCGACGCGACGTATCGCCGGCGGGTGACGGTGCGCTCGCCGGACGGCGCGAACATCGCGTGCGCCGGCGCGCCGAGCTGGACGTTCGACGATGGCTACGTGCTCGACGGCCAGCGCGAGGAGGAGCACTGGCACTTCTACGAGCGCGCGGCCGATCCCGGCAGCCACCCGTGCCTGGCGCCGACCCCGAAGCGCAGCCTGGACGAGGCCACCGCCGAGCAGATCGGCGACTACCTGATCCTGGAGTGGCGCGGCAAGCGGCACCAGGTGCTGTACCGGCCGGACTGACGCGGCGCGCCGCACAATCGACCGTGCGCGGCGAA
>DASWOO010001208.1:0-8219 GCA_036404335.1 Kofleriaceae bacterium | reverse complement strand
GGTCGCCGTCGGCGATCAGCGCGCCGCCGAAAAATACCAGGAAGCTGTAACCACCGTCGGCGAACATCTGGAGGTACGAGTCGATCACCTCGGGCTCGCTCAGGTCTTCGGTGTGGCCGAGCAGGCGCGCGTTGTGGGGATCGTTGTACGCGGCGGCGAGCGCGGGCGCGTGCTGCGCGATCTCTGACGCGTGCGGCTCGAGCGCGATCAGCGCGCCGGCCGGCGTCGTCCAGGTCATGCGATGGCGCGGCCGCGTCACGATCGCCTGGCTTCCAGCAGCCGGCCGAGCTTGCCGAAATCGATCGGCTTGACCAGGTGCGCATCGAAGCCGGCCTCCTTGGCGCGCTGGCGGTCCGAGTCCTGGCCGTAGCCGGTCACCGCGATCAAGGTCAGCCGGTCATGGCCGAGCCGCGCGCGCAGCTGCAGCGCCAGCTCGTAGCCGTCCATCACCGGCAGGCCGATGTCGAGCAGCGCGAGCTCGGGCGTGAACTCGTCGAGCATGCGGAGCGCCTGCAGGCCGTCGTGCGCGACCCGGGTGGTGTTGCCCATCGCGTCGAGGTACTCGGCGAGCATGATCGCGGCGTCCTCGTTGTCGTCGACGATCAGGATCCGCCGGCGCTCGGGTGCGGCGGGCGCGGCGGGCGCGGGCTCCGCCGCTGCGGGCTCGGGGGCCGCGTCGAGCGCGGGCAGCCGGATCGTGAACGCGCTGCCGTGGCCGCGGCCGGCGCTGTCGACCGAGACCGAGCCGCCGTGCAGCGCGACCAGGCTGCGGACGATGCTGAGCCCGAGGCCAAGCCCGCCCTGCGAGCGATCGATGGTCTGGCTCTCCTGCACGAACAGATCGAACACGTGCGGCAGCATCTGCGGCGCGATGCCGACGCCGGTGTCGCGTACCACCAGCTCGAGCTCGGCGCCGCGTCGCGCGCCGGTCACCGCGATCCGCCCGCCCGGCTCGGTGTACTTGGCGGCGTTGGTCAGCAGGTTGGCGAACACCTGGGCGAGGCGCGCCGGGTCGGCGTCGAGCACCAGGCCGCGCGGCGCGACGTCGACCTGCAGGACGTGCCGGCGCTGGTCGATCAGCGGGCTCGCCATCTCGATCGCGCGGCCGACGACCTCGCCGAGCTCGACCCGCGTCCGCTTCAGCTCGATCTTGCCGCGGGTGATCCGCGAGACGTCGAGCAGGTCGTCGACCAGGTGCACCAGGTGCTGGGCCTGGCGCTCGATCACGACGCGCTCCTTGTCGGTCGCGGCGTCACCGCGCATCCGCATCAGGTTGAGCGCGGTCAGGATCGGCGCCAGCGGGTTGCGCAGCTCGTGGCCGAGCATCGCGAGGAACTCGTCCTTGGCGCGGTTAGCGCTCTCGGCCTGCGCGCGCAGCACCAGGTTCTGCTGCTCGACCCGCTTGCGCGCCGAGATGTCGAGCACGAACGCGATGACCTCGCCGCTCGCCACCATGGTCGCGCCGATCACGCACGGCACGTGCGTGCCGTCGCGCCGGAGATAGGTCTTCTCGAACGGCTCGGCGATGCCGGTCGCCTGCAGCGTGCGGATCGCCGCGGCGGTGACCGCGACGTCGCCGGGCGCGGTGTAGTCGGCGAGCCGCAGGTTGCCGCGCGCGACCGCCTCGCGGGACTCGCCGAGCATGGCGAGGAAGTAGTCGTTGGCGTCGCGGATCGGCCCGTCGATCTCGAACGACACGAAGCCGACGATGTTGGACTCGAACACGCGGCGCAGCCGGGCCTCGCTGCGCTCGAGCGCGCGGCGGGCGCGGACCTGCTCGGTGACCTCGACCGAGGTCGCCATGATCCCGGTGATCACCCCATCGGCGTTGCGCACGGCGATCGTGCTGAACTGGAAGTGGCACTCCTGCAGCACGCCGTTGCGGACCAGCTGGGTCGCGTACTCGTCGGTCTGGAACGGCTCGCCGGTGGCGTACACCCGCTGGAACACCGCCATGATCGGCGTGCCGACGATCTCGGGGAACACCTCGGCGATCGGCCGGCCGACCAGGCGGTCGCGCGCGACCATCTCGCGGTAGCGCTGGTTGGCGATCACGTAGCGCAGCTCGGGGCCCTCGAGCAGCGACATCGCGATCGGCGACTGCATGACCAGATCACGCAGCTGCTCGGTGGCGCGCGCCGCCTCGCGGCGCAGCCGGCCGAGCTGCAGCACGCTGGTGACCCGCGCGATCAGCTCGCGCGCCGAGAACGGCTTGACCAGGTAGTCGTCGGCTCCCGCCGTCAGGCCGTCGATCCGCGCGTCCTCGCCGGCGCGCGCCGACAGCATGATCACCGGCACCAGCGCGGTCGCGCGGTCACCGCGCAGCCCGCGCAGCAGCTCGAAGCCGTCGAGCTCGGGCATCATCACGTCGGTGAGCACCAGGTCGGGGGGCGCCTGGCGGATCATCGCCAGCGCGCGGGCGCCGTCGGTCGCGGTGTCGACCTGCCAGCCGCGCTCGCGCAGCAGGCGGGTGACGTAGTCGCGCATGTCGGGGTTGTCGTCGGCGACCAGGATCCGGCCCAGCCCGGCTGGCGCGTCGATCGGCGGGGGTACGGAGGGGTGCTCCGGCTCGGGCAGCCAGCGTGCGGCCTCGGCGACGAACGCGGCGGACGACGTCGGCGCGCCGGCCCGCGGCGGGCCGATCCGATCCGCGGGGAGGTGCGCGGCGCCCTGCGGGATCCGGACCGTGAACGTCGTGCCGCGGCCGGGCTCGCTGGTCACCTCGATCGCGCCGCCGTGCAGCGCGACCAGGTCCTGGACCAGGGCCAGGCCGATGCCGGTGCCCTCGTGGGACCGCGACCGCGTGCCCTCGATGCGATGGAACCGCTCGAACACCCGGGTCTGCTGGTCGGCGGGGATGCCGACGCCGGTGTCGGTCACCCGCAGCGCGACGTCGCCGTCCGCCGCGCGCAGCTCGACGCGGATCCCGCCGTCGAACGTGAACTTGAACGCGTTCGAGAGCAGATTGAGGACGATCTTCTCCCACATCCCGCGGTCGACATGGACCGGGGCGGGCAGGTCGGCGCAGTCGACGTCGAGCGTGAGCCCGGCGCGCTCGATCGCCGCGCGGAACGTGCCGGCGAGCTCGCGGGTCAGCGCCGCCAGCTCGATCGGCTCGTACGCCGCCAGCATCCGCCCGGCCTCGATCCGCGAGAAGTCGAGCAGCGAGTTGACGAGCCTGAGCAGGCGCAGCGTGTTGCGATGCACGCCGGCGAGCGCCTCGCCGGTCAGGCTCGCGCCGGGCGAGCGCAGCGCGTCCTCCTGCGGGCCGAGCATCAGGGTCAGCGGCGTGCGGAACTCGTGGCTGACGTTGGAGAAGAACACGGTCTTGGCGCGGTCGAGCTCGGCGAGCGCGGTGGCGCGGCGGCGCTCGTGATCATAGGCCTCGGCGTTGCCCAGGCTCGCGGTGAGCTGGCCGGCGGTCAGCTCGAGGAAGCCGAGGTAGCCCGCGTCGAGCAGGCGCAGCGGGCTGGCGCCGACCACGAGCACGCCGGGCTTGCCGGTGGCGATCGGCAGCACGACGAGCTGGCGCGGCGGCCGGGGCCACGCGCCGGTCGGCAGCGACCAGGCCGGATCGACGGCGATCACCTGGCTGGTGTCGCGTAAGGCGAGCCCGGGCTCGATCGGCGCGAGCTGCGCGGCGGTGATGCCGATCGGCTGCGCCAGCTCGAGCCGGCCCGACGCGTCGGTCAGGTAGATCGCGGCGAACGGCAGGTCGCGCGACGCGCCGGCGAGCACCTCGGCCGCGCGCGTCAGGGTCTGGGCGAGCGAGCGCGCGTCGGCGGTGCGCGTGGCGAGGTCGCGGAGTAAGGCGAGCTGGCGCTCGCCGACGATCCGGCCGGTGTCGTCGGTGTTGGCGCACAGGATGCCGCCGGCGCCGCCGTGATCGTCGGGCACCGGGCTGTACGAGAACGTGTAGTAGGTCTCCTCGGGGTAGCCGTTGCGCTCCATGATCAGGAGCAGGGCCTCGTCGTACGTGCCCTCGTTGTCGTGCATCGCGGTCATCGCCCGCGGCCCGACCTCGCCCCAGATCTCGCGCCAGACCTCCGATGCCGGCCGGGCGAGCGCCGCCGGGTGCTTGCCGCCGAGGATCGCGCAGTACGCGTCGTTGTAGAAGTTGATCAGCTGGTCGCCCCACCAAACGAACATCGGCTGGCGCGAGGTCAGGATGATGCGCAGGCAGGTCCGCAGCGAGTGCGGCCAGCGCGATGGCGGGCCGAGCGGCGTGGTCGACCAGTCGAGCTCGCGCATCCGGCCTCCGAGCTGTCCACCCCCGGCAAACACGTCCGCGAATGCGTCCCTGGCCATGCCTGGGATCACGGTACCGTGGTTAGGTTGCGGCATGAGCGACCTGCTGGGCGGAATCGAAGCCGGGGGGACCAAGTTCGTGTGCGCGATCGGCGACGGCGACGGCCGGCTCATCCGCCGGACCCAGGTCGCGACCGCCGAGCCCGAGGCGACGCTGGCGGCGTGCGCGGCGTGGTTCACGCAGGCGCAGCGCGAGCTGGGCGCGCGGATCGCGGCGCTCGGCATCGGCTCGTTCGGCCCGGTCGACCTGGCGGCGCAGCGGATCACGACCACGCCCAAGCCGGGCTGGCGCGACGTCGCGCTCGGCGGCCGGCTGGGCGAGGCGCTCGGCGTGCCGGTCGCGTTCGACACCGACGTCAACGCCGCGGCGCTCGGCGAGGCGCGGTGGGGCGCCGGCCGCGGCTGCGACCCGCTGGTCTACGTGACGATCGGCACCGGCATCGGCGGCGGCGTGCGGGTGCACGGCGCGCTGCTGCACGGCGCGCTGCACCCCGAGCTCGGGCACATCTTGCTGGCGCGCGAGCCTGGCGATGACTTCCCCGGTGCGTGCCCGTACCACGGCGCGTGCTGGGAGGGGTTGTGCGCGGGGCTGGCGATCGCGCGGCGCACCGGCCAGGCGGCGGAGGCGCTGGCGGCGCACGACCCCGCCTGGGGATTGACCGCGCGCTACATCGCGCAAGCGCTGTACGCGGTGGTGTGCATGGTGTCGCCGGCGCGGATCATCCTCGGCGGCAGCGTGGCCAAGGGCGGCCGGCTCGGGCAGGCGGCGCTGTTCGCGCAGGTGCGCGCGGCGCTGGTCGAGCTCGCGAATGGCTACCTGGCGATCCCGCAGCTCGCGACGCCCGAGCGCTACATCGTCGCGCCGGGGCTGGGCGACGACGCCGGGGTGATCGGCGCGCTCGCGCTGGCCGCGGCCGTGATCAACGGGCGCTGACCGCGTTGGGCGCCGGGGCGAAGCCGAGCTTGAAGAACCCGGCCGGATCGACGAAGCCGCCGGGCACGCGGACGGTCAGGTGCAGGTGCGGCCCGGTGGTGCGGCCGGTGTGGCCGGCGAGGCCGACCACGCTGCCCTGCGCCAGCTCGTCGCCCTCGCGGACCTCGACCTTGCTCAGGTGGTAGTACGCCGACGCGATGCCGCCGCCGTGGGCGACGACCACGACGTTGCCAGCGAGGAAGCAGTCACGGACCAGCACGACGGTGCCGGCGTTGATCGTCTTGACCTTGGAGCCCTCGCGCGCGAACAGGTCGAGGCCGAGGTGCTGGCTGCGGTGGCCATCGTTGAACGTGCGCCACTCGCCGTACGTCGAGGTGACCTCGCCGGGCGGGCGCGCGAACGCGTGGTCGAACCGCGGCTCGCCGCTGGCCTTGGCGACCGCGGCGAGGATCGCGGCGTTGTCGGCGTCGATCCTCGCGCGCTCGGCCGGCGGCGGGTTGGCCATGTCGTCCTCGACGATGATCGAGGTCTCGGGGAACGTCGCCGGCTGGACCGCGACCTTGGCGGACGTGGCCACGCTGTGGATCCGCACGGTGACGCTGTCGGACTTGCCGGGCGCGCCGGCATCGAGCGGGACGGCGAACACCGCCTGGTAGCCGCGCTTGCCGTGCACGAACTGCAGCGCGGTGCCGTTCGCCGTGCCGCGCGGCGGCGCCGCGACATCGGTGACGGTGACCAGCACCGGTTCGCCGGCGGTCACGGTCGCGGGGGTGACGGCCACGGTCGGCTCGGCGGCCGCCGCGGTGGCGATCATCAGCGGGGCGATCAACGCAAACATTCGACGCATCCTCTCGGTGTACGTCGTGCGCCGGCGCTGACAAGTGTGCGCGTCGCGCGCTCGCCGGGCGCTGGCGCGCGTTGATCGATTCGCCGACAATCGCGCCGATGACCACGCCCGAGGTTCTGCGCACGACGGCCGGCGACTTTCCGCTCGACGAGGTCCAGCTCACCGTCGACGATCGGGTCTGGTCGATCCTGCACACCGGGGCGGTGATCAGCCAGGCCGACGAGCTGGCGTTCCTGCGCGGCGAGGACGCGACCAAGCGGCCGTACGGCATCATGCTGTGGCCGGCGGCGATCGCGCTCGCCCACGAGCTCGGCACCCGTGCGCTCGCCGGTGCGCGCGTGCTCGAGCTCGGCGCCGGCACCGGGCTGCCCGGCATCGTCGCCGCGGCGCGGGGCGCGCGGGTGGTGCAGACCGATCGCCAGTCGGCCGCGATGCACGTCGCCCGGCAGAACGCCGCGCGCAACGGCGTCACCACGATCGACCACCGCGCCGCGGACTGGACCGCGTGGACCGACCCCGAGCGCTACGATCTGATCATCGGCTCCGACATCCTGTATGCGGGCGATCTGCACGCGCCGCTGCGCCGGATCTTCGAGGCCAACCTCGCGCCGGGCGGCACGCTGCTGATCGCCGACCCGTACCGCGACACCAGCCTGCGGCTGCTCGAGGCGATGGAGGGCGACGGCTGGCGCGTCACGCTGGACAAGTGGACCGTCGGCCTCGTGCCGCCGCCGCGTCCGGTTGGCGTGTTCGCGCTCCGCCCCCGCCAGGCCTAGTCTACCGCAGCGGCCCCGGCTTGCGGCAAGCCCCGGGTGATGCGGCAGAGTCGCCGGCCATGATCGAGCACACCGTGGTGATCGCGGGCGGCGGCCCGACCGGGCTGATGCTGGCCGGCGAGCTGGCGCTGGCGCGGGTCGATGTCGCGATCGTCGAGCGGCGCGAGCGCCAGGCGCTGGCAAGTGCGCGTGCCGGCGGGCTGCACGCGCGCACGCTCGAGGTGCTCGACCAGCGCGGCCTGGCCGGCCGGTTCCTCGCCGAGGGCAAGGCGATGCAAGTCGGGTCGTTCGCGGGCGTGGCGCTCGATCTCCGCGACTTCCCGACGCGGTACAACCACGGGCTCGTCCTCGGCCAAGAGCGGATCGAGCAGATCCTGGCGGGCTGGGTCGCCGAGCTGGGGGTGCCGATCTACCGGGGCTGCGAGGTGACCGGCCTGGCGCAGGACGGCGGCGGGGCCACGATCGAGCTGTCCGACGGGCGGACAGCGCGCGCGGCGTACGTCGTCGGCTGCGACGGCGGGCGCAGCGTGATCCGCAAGCAGGCCGGCATCGACTTCGCGGGCTGGGACCCGTCGGTCAGCTATCTGATCGCCGAGGGCGAGCTGACCGGCGCGCCGCCCTGGGGCCTGCGCTACGGCGCGCGTGGGGTGCAGGCGATCGGCAAGCTCGAGGACGGCCGGGTGCGGCTGGTGCTCAGCGAGCCCGAGGTCCGGCGCGGCGATCAGCCGAGCCTCGACGAGCTGCGCGCGGCGATGGTCGCGGTGTACGGCACCGATCACGGCCTGCACGGCGTCACCTGGCTGTCGCGGTTCACCGACATGACCCGCCAGGCCGTCGCGTATCGCGCCGGCCGCGTGTTGCTCGCCGGCGACGCCGCACACATCCATTCGCCGGCGGGCGGCCAGGGCCTCAACCTCGGCGTGCAGGACGCGGTCAACCTCGGCTGGAAGCTCGCGCAGGTCGTCCACGGCGTCTCGCCCGACCGCCTGCTCGACACCTACCAGGCGGAGCGCCATCCGGTCGCCGCCCGCGCGCTCCAGGCCACCATGGCGCATACCGCGCTGAGCCGCGGCGACGACCGCACGGCCGCCCTGCGCGCCACCATGGCCGAGCTGCTCGGGATCGCCGAGGTGCGCCAGCGCCAGGCCGGCATGATGTCCGGCCTCGACATCCACTACGACCTCGGCCCGGGCCACCCCTTGCTCGGCCGCCGCATCCCCGACGTCGAGGTCGATCTCGGGGCTGCGCTCGGCGCCGGCCCCGTCCGGCTGTTCTCCTTGCTCCACGCCGCCCGCCCGATCCTGCTCGACCTCGGCGCCGGCCCCTTCAACGTCGCGCCCTGGGCCGCCCGCGT
>DASWOO010001207.1:0-2702 GCA_036404335.1 Kofleriaceae bacterium | reverse complement strand
GCCACGCCGAGGTCGCGCTCGCCCAGGCCCAGCCCGATCAGGACGGCGACGGCATCCCCGACGCGATCGACAAGTGCCCCGATCGCCCCGAGGACAAGGACGGCTTCGAGGACGAGGACGGCTGCCCCGACATCGACAACGACCTCGACCGGGTGCTCGACATCGCCGACAAGTGCCCCAACCAGCCCGAGACCTACAACGGCTTCGAGGACGAGGACGGCTGCCCCGACACCGTGCCGGCCGAGGTCGACGCGCTCAAGGGCACGATCGAGGGCCTGATCTACGCCGACGGCGAGACCGCGGTGCGCGACTCGGCGATGGCGTCGATCCAGAAGGTCGCCAAGACGATGCTGCAGTTCCCGTCGGTGCGCGTCGTGCTCGTCGGCCACACCGACGACACCGAGGCCAAGGCGCTCGCGCCGCCGGGCACCCAGCTCGACGCCGAGTCGCTCGCGGCCGATCTGTCGAAGGCGCGCGCCGAGGCGGTCAAGCACGCGCTGGTCCAGGCCGGGATCACCCCGGCGCGGATCATCGTCGACGGCAAGGGCGCGGACGAGCCCGTCGCGGCCAACTCGACGCCGCGCGGCCGGCTCGCCAACCGCCGTGTCGAGCTCCAGCTGTACATCCCGCCGCTGCGCTAGCCAGACGGGTGCTGCAATATGCGACGCGCAATCGCGCGGCGAGCTGAGGTACCGTGGGCTGATCTCTTTGCCCTAGCAACCTCGTGAATCGCCCGGAGGCAGCCCCGTGAAAGCGTTCTTGCTCGTTGTCGTGATCACCGCGATCGTCGTGTGCGGCACCTTTGCCGGGATGATCGACTGACGTCCGCGCCGGGCGATCAGCGCTTCCAGGTCACCGCGCCGGTCAGGCTCGGCCGGCCGAGCAGGTAGCCCTGGGCCAACGGGATGCCGGCCTGGATCACCGCGTCGAGCTCGGCCTCGGTCTCGATGCCCTCGGCGACGACCACCGCGCCCTGCGCCACGCACAGCGCGTTGAGCGAGGCGAGCAGCTGGGCCTGGCGCGAGCCCGGCACCGCGCCCGCGACCAGCTCGCGGTCGAGCTTGACCACGTCGGGCGCCAGGGTCGTGAGGTAGCCCAGGTTCGAGTAGCCGGCGCCGAAGTCGTCGATCGCCAGCTTGATGCCGTGGCGGCGCAGCGTCTCCAGCGTCGAGTGCGCGAACCGGTAGCGGACCAGCGGCGCCGACTCCGGCACCTCGATCACGACCTCGCCGGTGTGCGCGAAGACCGGATCGTCGGCGCTGGCCAGGAACTCCTCGTCGAGCTCCGACGGGTGCACGTTGATGAACAGCCGCGCGCCGGGCGCCATCCGCGTCGCCTGGTGCCGCAGGTGCCGGCCCAGGATGCCCATCGTGCCCTGCTCGACCGCCGCGCTCAGCAGCTGCAGCGGCGACGCCAGGTCGGCCACGCCGCACCGCACCAGCCCCTCGTACGCGAACACGCTGCCGTTGCTCAGGTGGACGATCGGCTGCAGGTGGATGAACACCTGCTGCGCCTGGATCAACGTCGCGATGTGGATCCGCGACAGCCGGGTCATGCGCGACGTCGGCGCGCCGTCTCCCGCGTGGACCGAGTCGAGCTTGCCCGTGGACCTCGCCTGCGCTGCCTGGCTCATGCTGGAGAATATCGGCCGCCTGGCCAGGCGCTTCGGGGTAGTCACGGGGTCTCCGTGGCGAATTCGCCCGGGCTACTGGTTCGCGGCCCCCGGGGTCGGAGTGCGGATCTGGAAGTCCGCCGCGTTATTGTTGGTGTCGCGTCCATTGGGGATCCGGGCGAGCGTTTGCCCGAGTGGAACCTGCAGGCTGACGGTGCCCTCGACGAACAGATTGACCGCGATGCCGTAGCCCAGCGAGTCGTAGATATAGTTCGTATCGCGGATTGCGATCCCGCCGCCGAGCGTCGGGAGGTCGATGCTGAACGAGCCGTCGACGACGCCACCGTACGACGATCCGCCGTACACGCGATAGGTCCCCGGCGCCATCGACCCCGTGAGATTGACCAGTGTGATGTCGACGATACCGACGAGCGTGCGGTAGGCCAGGCTCTCGTGTGACAGGTCGACGGTGAACGTGCAGGGGTTGTACAGCTCGATGAACTCGTCATTGACCGACAGGAGCGCACCGGTCTTGAGCTCGTTGATCACCACGTGGCAGCCGAGGCCGACGGTGACACCCGCCGAGCCCGACACCGCCCCGAGCGTCGCCGTCACGGTCGCGCTGCCGTTGGTAAGCCCCGTGGCCTTGCCCTGGCTGCCCGGCAAGGTCGACACCGGCACCGACAGCGGATTGGACGACGTCCACACCACCTGATTCGTGACGTCGATGACGGTGCCGTCGCTGTACGTCGCGGTCGCCGTCAGCTGCGCGATCTGGCCGAGCGCGATCGTGCCGCCGGTGAGGCCGCCGACCGAGATCGCGGCGACCACCGACGGGGTGACCGTGATCACCGCGTGCGCGGTCGCGTTGCCCTGCTGCGCGGTGATCGTCGCGGTCCCGGTCGCCACCGCCTTGACCACCCCGTGGGTGCCGGCGTTGGTCACCGTGGCGTGCGCCGGCTGATCCGAGCTCCACGTCACCTGCGACGTGAGGTCGACCAGCGAGCCATCGCTGAACGTACCCGTCGCGATCAGGTTCTGGCTCTGGCCGATCGGCAGGACCGCGAGCGCCGGCGTCACGACCAGGACC
>DASWOO010001206.1:0-1659 GCA_036404335.1 Kofleriaceae bacterium | reverse complement strand
CGTTGTCGCTGACATGGAAGACGTGACCGGCCGTGACCATGTGGGCCGCCGCGACCTCGAAGATCGCGACGTCGACCGCCCGGCGCCGCCCGACGACCAGGGCGGTCGGCACGTCCCGGGACAGGTGCACGTGATGCCGGCTGCGTGACCGCAGGCCGTCCTTCATGATCGACGCGACGTTGGCCGTGGGGGTGCCGTGGTAGAGGATCACCGGTGGGGCGGCCGGTGGCAGGTCGAGGTCGACCTCGACCCGGCGGGAGTGCCCCTGGCTGGCCCGGATCCAGTCGGCGCCGTCGTCGCGCCGGGCGATCGCGAACCGGGACTTGTCGTTGTTCTCGACGATCACGTCGAGTTCGGCTCGGCTCAGGCCGAGCGCGGCCAGCAGGTCGGCGACCGGCACCCAGCCGTTCGCGTCCAGCCGGAGGCCGGCCGACTCGGGGCGGTGTCTGAGCACCATCGAGATGCGGCGGCTGTTGCGCACCTGGGTGCGCGAGAGGGTGGTCATCGGGCCAGCTCCAGGACGGCGACGTAATAGGGGAAGTCGAGGTCGTCGACCTCCTTGAGACGCCAGTCCGAGTCGGCGACCAGCGACTCCAGCTCGTCGATCGAGCAGTTGAGGTAGTCGAACCAGTCGGTGGCGAGCAGGCGGTAGCGCAGCCGGAGGCGCAGCTGACCGCCCAGGCGCCCGCGTTCGCGGTTGCGCCGGTGATACGAGACGTGCACAGGGTCCTTCGTGTTGTAGGGGTCGGTGCTCTGGGCGACTATCCGGGCGCCTGGGTTGGCGAGCCGGGCCAGCGCGGCCAGGAAGATCGGCGCGCGCTCGCGGCTCTCGAGCAATCCGAGATTGTTGCCGAGCAGGAGAAAAGTGTCGTAACGGGTCGCGGCCCGGCCGGCGAACTCGTCGACGGTGGCCACCACCGTGTCGCGCAGGCCGCGCTGCCGGGCGATCTCGATCGCGCCGGCCGAGAGGTCGAGCCCGGTGACCGCCTGGCCGCGCCGCTGGATCTCGAGCGCGGTGCGACCGGCGCCGACGCCGATGTCGAGCACCTGGCCGCGGACCAGCCGCAGGGCTCGATGGTCGTGGGCCGGCCACTCGGCCGGCTCGCCCAGGTAATGGTCGGCCGGCGCGCCGTTGATCAGGCCGTCGTCGCGCTCGATGATCTCGATGACCGGCCGCGGCGTGCGACCACCGACCAGCGGGCGGGGCCCGATGCCGGTGCGCACCGCATAGGCGTCCCGGACCATGTCGCCGAAGACGTCGCCGACGAGGGGCTCATCCATGCCTTATACCCTCGGCGCATGTCCTCGCTGGAGCAACTGAGTTCCGAGAAGTACGTCCTGGTGACTACGTTCCGCAAGGACGGCCGGGCGGTGGCGACCCCGCTCTGGGGAGTACCCAACGGGGCCGGTCTCGCGATCTGGACGCCGCGGGACACCGGAAAGGTCAAACGCATCCGCAACAGCGGACGGGTCACGGTCGCGGCGTGCGACGCCCGCGGCAACGTGCACGGCGAGGCGGTCGACGGCCAGGCCCGGATCGGCGATCAGGCTGACCGGCTGCGGATCGGTAAGGCGCTGACCCGCAAGTACGGCTGGTCGGCGCGGCTGATATTGCTGGGCAGCCGACTGCGCCGGGGTGTGCACGGAACGATCGCGGTG
>DASWOO010001205.1:0-2622 GCA_036404335.1 Kofleriaceae bacterium | reverse complement strand
GTGGTCCAGCTGCTGCGCGACCGGCGGTTCGCGTCGGTGATCAACGCGTGCGACGCCGGGCGCGAGGGCGAGCTGATCTTTCGCTATGTCGTGCAGTACGCCGGCGGCAGCCCGCCGGTGCGCCGGATGTGGATCTCCTCGATGACCGACGACGCGATCCGCCGCGGATTGGCGGCGCTACGGCCGGGGCGCCAGCTCGACGCGCTGGGCGACGCGGCGCGCGCGCGGTCCGAGGCCGACTGGCTGGTCGGGATGAACGCGACGCGCGCGATCACCGCGCGGGGCCGGCTCGCCGGGCACGACGCGCTGTACTCGATCGGCCGGGTGCAGACCCCGACGCTCGCGATGATGGTCTGCCGCGAGCAGGCGATCCGGCGGTTCGAGCCGCGGCCGTACTGGGAGGTGCGCGGCGAGTTTGCCGCGGACGGCCAGCGGTTCGTGGCGCGCTGGCAGCGCGGGTCGCTCGTGCGGCTGGGGTCGGCGGAGCTCGCCGAGGCGATCTGCGCGCGCGACGCGGCGGATCGCGACGGGCCGCGGGTCGAGCGGCTGCGGGCGCGGACGGTGCGCGAGGCGCCGCCGCTGCTGTTCGATCTGACGGCGCTGCAGCGCACGGCGAACCGGCGGTTCGGGTTCAGCGCGGCGCGGACGCTGGAGCTGGCGCAGGCGCTGTACGAGCGGCACAAGGTGCTGACCTATCCGAGGACCGACGCGCGGCACCTGTCGAGCGACGTCGCCAAGGAGCTGCCGGCGCTGTTCGCGGCGCTCGCGGAGCTGCCGGACTATGCGGGGTTCGCGGCGCCGCTGGTGGCAAGGCCGCCGCGGCCGGGCCGCCGCGTGGTCGACGACGCGAAGGTCCACGATCACCATGCGGTCATCCCGACCGGCAAGCAGGTCCGGATGGAGGCGCTCGATCGCGACGAGCGCCGGCTGTTCGATCTGGTGGTCCGGCGGTTCCTCGGCGCGTTCTACCCCGACGCCGAATTCGCGATCACCGAGGCGTGGATCCGGATCGGCGCGCCGGTGGCGGGCGCGCCGGCGCCGGCGTTCCCGCAGCCGGGGCCTCCGCAAGACGAGCGACCGGCGACGACCGGCGCGGGTGGCGGCGCGGCGGCGACCGGCGCGGCCACGATGGAGGCGCGCGAGCCGGAGCTGATCGGCGAGCTGCCGGCGATGCCGGACCGCTACTTCGCGCGCGGCCGGGTCCGGGTCGCCGCCGGCTGGCAGGAGGTCGCCGGGATCGAGGGCGCGCAGGCGCGTGGCGAAGGGCGCGAGGGCCGCGAGGGCGACGAGCCGCTCGCGAGCCTGCCGGCGCTGGCCGAGGGCCAGGCGCTCGCGGGCAGGTACGCGAGCGCCGCCAAGCAGACCACGCCGCCGCCGCGCTACAGCGAGGCGACGCTGCTTGGCGCGATGGAGTCGGCGGGTAAGACGATCGACGACGAGGCGCTGCGGCTCGCGATGAAGGACACCGGCCTGGGCACGCCCGCGACCCGCGCCGCGGTCATCGAGACCTTGCTCAGGCGCGAGTACATCGAGCGCCAGCGCCAGCACCTGGTGCCGACCGCGCTGGGCATCGCCCTGATCGACGCGCTGCCGGTCGCCAGCCTCGGCTCGGCCGAGCTGACCGGCGCCTGGGAAGCCCGGCTCGCCCGCATCGCGCGCGGCGAGGACTCGCGCGACGCGTTCATGGCCGACATCGCCCGCTACGTCGCCGAGCTGGTCGACGCGATCCGCGCCGCCGCCCCGCCCGCCGCCCCCAGCGGCGCCGTGCAGCAGCAGCGCGCCCTCCGCGGCGGCAGCACCGGCAGCAGCAGAAGCACCCGCGGCGGCAGAAGCGCCGGCGGCGGCAGAAGCGGCGACGGCGGCAGAAGCGCCAGCGGCGGCGGCAGAAGCGCCGGCGGCGAAAGCACCGGCGGCGGCGGCAGAAGCGCCGGCGCCGGGGGCACCGGCCTCGGCGCCGGAGTGCGCGGCCGCATGCAGCGCGGCGCGCGCTCAGGCGACCGGCGCGCAAGTCGGTACGAGGCGTCATCATCATCGCGCCGCTCGGCATCTTCATGGACGCGAAGCACACCGTCGCCACGGCCCGTCCCCACGAGCGCGCAGCGATCTGTTCCTCCAAATGCGCCGCGGTTCGCTCCCACAAGTGCGCCGCGATCTGTTCCCACGACCCCACCGCGATCCGCTCCCACGAACGCGCCGCGGTTTGATGGCGAGAACGCGTTGCGATCCCCTCCCACGAACGCGTTGCGATCCCCTCCCACGAACGCGCCGCGGTTCGATGGCGAGAACGCGTTGCGATCCGCTCCTACGAACGCGTTGCGATCCGCTCCCACGAATCCACCGCGCTCCGCTCCCAAAAATCTGCCGCAATCCGCTCCCACGAACCCGCCGCGCTCCGCTCCCAAAAATCTGCCGCAGTCCGTCGCTGGGGGCGCGCCGCGGTCGGTCGCGCCCGCATCGCGCGCCGCCGCCGCCTCACCGCGGCTGAGCCCCGCAGACGCCTCGCCGCGGCGGAGCGGCGCACGGGCGAGCGTGGCGCACGGCGTGGACGTGGGCGCGCTTGGCTGTCCGCGGTGCCGCGCCGGCACGCTGTTGACCGGCAGCCGCGGCTGGGGCTGTTCGCGG
>DASWOO010001204.1:0-5312 GCA_036404335.1 Kofleriaceae bacterium | reverse complement strand
TCCTCGGGATCGAGCGGGCACTTGTCGACCGCGTCGGGGATGCCGTCGTGATCGTTGTCGGGATCGGGGCAGCCGTCCTGGTCCTCGAACATGTCGAAGTCCTCGGGCTCGTTGGGGCACTTGTCGACGCTGTCGGGGATGCCGTCGCCGTCGGCGTCGCCGTCGGGCCGGATCGGCTCGGGCGCGTGGACCGGCGCGACCGCCGCCGAGCCGGGCACGAACGCCAGCGACAGCATGCCGCGGACGTCGGGCGTGCCGAGCGCGTCGGTGACGCCGCGGCCACCGGCCAGGCCGATCGTGAACCGGCGCTCGGCGCGGAGGGTCAGGCCGGCGAGCCACTCGACCGGCGAGAGCACGGCCGAGCCCGACGACATCGAGCGCGTGCCCGCCAGCGTCGACTCGCCGAACACCTCGACGCTCAGCCATAGCGGATCGAGCACGTGGACCGCCGCGCCGCCGCCCCACGCGACCGCGCTCTTCTGCACGATGTTGGCGTACTCGGTGCGGCCGCGGACCACCGCCCCGCCGTTGGCCGTCACGGTCAGCCGCCCGCCCAGCGCCGACGGGGTGTACGCGAGCAGCGCGAGGCCACGGCCCTCGGGCTTGTCGGCGCCGGTGAACTGGCCGTCGGTCGCCGTCGGCACGATGCCGATGAGGCTCGCGCCGAGCCCGAACGTGCCGGCGCGGCCCGCGGCGCGCAGCAGCTGGACCTTGGCGTGCAGCGTCAGGTTGCCGATCGCCGTGCCCTTGGCGGGCTTCGCCATGAACATGGTGCGATCGCCGGTCGCCGGCTGGCCGGTCTGGCTGAAGAACGGCATGTGCGCGCCGACCTCGAACCGATCGAGGAACGCGTACGCCGCGCCCAGCTGGAGCAGGCCGCTGTGCCGGACGACCTCGTCGCGGGTGATCATCTCGTTGCTCGGATTGGTCACGTCGAGCACGAGCGGGTTCGACGCGTAGCCGAGCACCGAGCTGACCACCCAGCTGCCGTCCGGACCGACGTCGGGGGCCTGGAGCTGGAAGCCGGTGCCGGTGGTCGCCGGGGTCGGCTGGAACACCGCGAGGTCGACGCCGTCGGCGCGCGCGGTGCCGGCGACGATCAGGGTGGCGATCGCCGCGAGCGCCGCGAGCCGGCTCACGAGGCCACCGCCCGGCGCCGGCGCCGCGCGCCGAGGGCCGCGAGGCCGAGCACCAGGCCGCCGGTACCGCCGCCGGCATCGCAGCCGCCGCCGCCGTGGGCCTCGACGTAGACCGTGTCGCCGGTCAGCACGACCTGCGATTGCGGCACCGGATCCTGATCGAGGTACAGGGTCGCCATCGCCTCGAAGTGCCCGGGTCGCGAGGAGTCCAGGGTCACGGCGTAGCGCTTGACCTCCGACGGCATCAGCGTGTCGTTGTCGGGCGCATCCTCGACCTTGAACGGGCCGGGCTCGAGCTCGATCCGGTGGACCCGGAAGCTGTTGGACGGATCCATGCTGGTCAGGAGCAGCGCGTCGTCGAGCGTGAGCGGAATGTTGGCGCCGGTGACGCCGATGTTGACCGTGCGCGGCTGGACGGTGGTGGTCGGGCCGAACTGGACGGCGCGGCCCAGGCCCATGCCGTCGAGCTGGATCGCCGCCATCTTGGCCGCGGTGTCGTTGGTGGTGAACGTGACCTGGCCGCGGGGCGCGGGGCCGACGTCGTTCGGCGCGAACCGGATCATGAAGTCGTGCGAGCCGCCGCCGGGGATCGTGACCGGGTCCGGATCGACCAGCTGCCACACCGGGTTGCCGGACAGCATCACGCCGGCGACGGTCATCGGCGCCTCGCCGGAGTTCTGGATCGTCACCGGCACGACCGGCGCGGTGTCGCCCGGGTTGCGAAACGTCGCCGGGAACGCCGGCGCGGCCGCGGGCAGGACCAGGTGGCGGTCGATGCCGCGGCCGGTCAGCGTGATCGCCATCGTCGCCGGGCCGTTGAGCGCGCCGGTCAGGGTCGCCTGCAGCACGACGGTGTCGGCGTCGCCGGCGGGGCGGGCCACCGTCGGCAGGTACATCACCGGGATGTCGATCTCGGTGTTGGGCGCGATCGACTTTGGGCCCGGCAGGGTGAACGTGAACGCGGCGTCGGTGCCCGACTTGGACTTGATCGACACGGCGGAGACGTCGAGGTTGGCCGTCGCCTTGTCCGAGTTCTTGATCGTCACGGTGATCAGCTGCGCGGCGCCCTGGACGTCGACCGCGCCGAAGCTGGCGTCGGTGGTCGCGAACATCGCCGCGGTCGCGTTGCCGGTGATCGCCACCGGCGCCAGCGTGATGTTCGCGGACGCGACGACGATCTTGCCGCCGATCGCGCCGGTGCGGTTCGCCGGCTTGGCGATGACCTCGATGACATACTGCTCGCCGGCGTGCAGCGGGGTCGCGAGGCTGGCGGTGCTGCCGTTGAGCGTGATCGTGAACGGCAGCTCGCTGCCCTGGGTGCCGGTGTCGGCGGTCAGGGTGATCGACGAGATCAGCGCGTCGCCGGTGCCGTCGTTCTTGAGCGTGAACGACAGCTTGGGCATCGCGTCGTAGCGGAAGTCGCCGAACGTCAGCGTCTGGGTCGACAGGATCAGCGCGATCGTCTTGCCGGTCAGGGTGATCGCCGGCGCGGTGATGTTGTGCGCCGAGCCGACCGTCCAGGTGCCCTTGAACGTCACGTGCGAGGTCGCGCCGTCGGTCTTCGTGGTCGGCGCGAACTTGATCGTGATCGCCTTGCTGTCGCCGGCCGCCAGCATCGCCGGCACGGTGGTGTCGACCACCGCGTAACCGACGTTGGTGTTGTCGAGCGTGTAGCCGATGCCGGTGACCGCGACGTTGCCGGTGTTGCTCAGCGTGACGTTCATGGTGGCCATGCCGTTGAGCGCGACCGAGCCGAAGTCGATCGCGGTGGTGCTGACCGCCAGCACGCCTTGCTGGCCGTTGCACTTGAGCACGGTGTCGCTCGGCGAGCCGGTCGCGTTCGAGCTGATGCGGAAGACGTCGTTGACCGAGCCCATCGCGCCCGGCTTGCACTGGATGTCCCAGTCGGCCTTTGCGCCGACGGCGACGGTCTGCGCGCCGGTATTGCCGGTGATGACGTAGTTGCTCGCAGTGTTGACGATGTTCGCCGCGGAGATCTGCAGGACGTCGGTGCCGTTGTTGGTGGCGGTGACGTGGAGCTTGCCGCTGGTCTCGCCGACCCCGACGTTCATGAAGTCGAGCGGGCCGGGGGTGACGGTGATCATCGCGGTGCCGGTGCCGGTGCCGTGCAGCGTGATCATCGCGACGGTCGAGCCGTCGCTGGTGTCGGTGACCGTGGCGGTGCAGCTCCGGCTGCCGGCCGCGGTCGGCATGAACTTGAAGCTGACGGGGGAGGCGGTCGCCGTGATCGTGACCGCCGTGGTCATGGTCGAGAAGTCACAGCCGGCGGTGAGCGCGACGGTCGCGTTGACCGTGCCGGCGTCGGTCGTCAATGTCGACGAGCCGTTCGCCGTTCCACCAATTGCGGCGGAGCCGAATTCGACCGTCGTCGGGTTCGCGGTGACGGTGGCCTGGGCCAGGCGGCCGCCGCCGATCAGGACCAGAAAGATCAATAGGCCGGGCCAGCGCTTCGACATGCTCGTAGTAACTCCCCGAGCGGCGCCAGACGTCCCGGCCGCGGCTCACCGCGCAGCTTACATGGACTGCCCCCGCGACCGAAAGCCGCCGATGCACGGCCGGCGACATAACGCACGTTCCGGCTCGGACATTCTCGCGGAAGTCGCTGTATAGATCGGCTATGAACAAGACAACGAGCGGCTTGCAGTACGAGGACACCGTGGTCGGCACCGGGCAGAGCCCGGCCGACGGGCAGACCTGCGTGATGCACTACACGGGCTGGCTGTGGGAGAACGGCCAGAAGGGCAAGAAGTTCGACAGCTCGGTCGATCGCGGCCAGCCGTTCGAGTTCCCGATCGGCAAGGGCCGGGTCATCAAGGGCTGGGATGAGGGCGTCGCGTCGATGCAGGTCGGCGGCAAGCGCAACCTGCTGATCCCGCCCGCGCTGGGCTACGGCGACCGCGGCGCCGGCGGCGTGATCCCGGGCGGCGCGACGCTGCTGTTCGAGGTCGAGCTGCTCGGCGTGCGCTGACAGCCGGCGAGCGCGTCGAGCGAGGTCGCGGCCATCGCGCAGCGATAGGCGTCGCGCGGCAGGCCGCGGCAGCCGTTCACGAGCTCTTCATGCAGCTCGCGCCGGACCACCTCGTGGTCGGCCTCGGTCGTGCGCGGGCTGCCGTGCGCGGCCTCGTCGTCGATGCCGAGCGCGACGGCGTGGGTGATCAGCTCGTTGCATTCCCGCTCGCCCGGTCCGGCGGGCGGTGGCGCCGCCGTGGGCGGCGTCGGGGCCGGGGCGGGCTGCGTCGACCGGGGCGCGGTGCCGCCGCACGCCGCACACGCAACAAGCAGCCACGCGGTCCATCGCACGATGCATCGATGTTAGCCTGTTCTGCATGCCGTTGTGGCTCGCAGCGCTACTGGGCCTGGTCCAAGGCCTGACCGAATTCATCCCGGTGTCGTCGACGGCGCACCTGCGCATCGTGTCGGCGTTGACCGGGCAGGGCGACGTCGGCGGCGCGGAGTACACCGCGGTGATCCAGCTCGGCACGCTGGTCGCCGTGCTGGCGTACTTCGCCAAGGATCTGATCGCGCTGCCGCACGCGATGCTGCGCGCGCCGTCGAGCCCGGAGGGCCGGCTGCCGTGGCTGATCGCCGTCGGCACGGTGCCGATCGTCATCCTCGGCCTGGCGTTCAAGAAGCACATCGAGACCGATCTGCGCTCGCTGTACTACATCTCGACCGCGCTGGTCGTCGTCGGCATCGCCATGGCGGTGATCGACGCGCTGTCGGGGCGCCGGGTCGGCCGGCCGCTGTCGACGATCACGTTCACCGACGCGATCATCATCGGCCTGGCGCAGTCGCTCGCGCTGCTGCCCGGCGTGTCGCGGTCGGGCGCCACGATCTGCATGGCGCTGCTGCTCGGCTTCGCGCGCAGCGACGCGGCGCGGTACTCGTTCCTGCTGTCGATCCCGGCGGTCGCCGGCGCCGGCATCCTCGAGGCGCGGTCGGCGTTCACCGAGCTGGGCAGCGAGGCGATCCCGGCGATCGCGCTCGGCATCGGTGTGGCCTTTGTCGTTGGATATGCGTCGATCGCGTGGTTCCTGCGCTGGCTCGGCTCGCACCAGCTCCTCGGATTTGCCGTCTACCGCGTCGTCGCGGGCGCGGCCCTGCTCGCCGCGCTGGCGGGCAAGTTGATCGCGCCTTGAGATTTCAGGCCGT
>DASWOO010001203.1:0-2988 GCA_036404335.1 Kofleriaceae bacterium | reverse complement strand
GTACAGCCGCGACACCGCCTGCAGACACTCGAGGTCGCCGACGTCCGAGCCGTCGATCACCTCGAGCAAGGTCCGCTTGCCGTCGAACAGCCGCAGGATCCGGTTGTTGTCGTCGGGAACGTCGCCCAGCCGCGTCGCCAGCTCGTTGGTGTCGACCTCGAACCGGTGCGCCAGCGGCGGCAGCTGCTCGAACAGCCGCGACCACTCGTCGAGCCGCCGCATGCCTTCCATCAGCAGCGCCTGCGAGCTGACCGTGATCACCTCGCGCCGCCGCACCGTGCGGAACACGACCTCGAACTCGCCCTCGTTCCAGGTCAGCAGCCGGTAGACCGCGTCCTCGCCCTGCAGCGATCCGGCCTCGGCGTCGATCACCCGGCCGTCGCGGAAGTAGATCGCCGCCTGCCGGCCGCGCTCGCCGACGAACTGGATCACGCCCGACTTGCGGCTGATCTCGATCGTCTGGATCACGTCGACGACCGGCATGTCCTGCACGCGCCCGGCGAACCGGGTCCGGCCGTCGCGCCGCTCCTCGAACCGCACCCGCTGCCGCTTCTGCAGCAGGATGTTGATCCGCGTGACGATCTCTTTGATGTAGATCGGCTTGGTCAGGTAGTCATCGACGCCCAGCTCGAGCCCGCGGATCTTGTTCTCGATCGCCGCCTCGGCGGTCAGGAACACGAACGGGATGTCGGCCCACTCCGGGGTCTCGCGGACCTTGCGGCGCAGCTGGAAGCCGTCGCTCTCGGGGAACGTCGTCTCGGAGATGATCAGATCCGGCGCGTGCAGCTCGAGCTTGTCGATCGCGTCCTGCACCGACAGCGCCGCGGTCACCATGAACCCCGACTTGCGCAGCGACACCTCAAGCACCCGCAGGCTGCGGGTGTCGCCGTCGACCAGGAGCAGGCTTTGCTTCGACACGAAAACCGAACGCCTCACCCTGTCGTTGCGACAGGCTCGGCCACGCAAATCGTATCGAACTACGCACACGCTCGCCAGAAGCCTGACCTCCGCGCATGCGCCGTAACCGGATTCGCACGGCCGATCGCCGGCCGAATATGCGCGTCGCCCCTACCCGCCCAACCTCCGCCCTACCTGTGTCCGCCACTCCCGGCCGATCCAGGTTTTGCCAGATCGCCCGCAGCGGGGGTGGCTGTGCTAACAGCACCCGGCCGTCATGACCGCCTCGGCACGCCTCCGCCGCGTCCTCGAGACCCTGTCGCTCCCCGCCGACACGGTGCCGGCGCTCGTCGCGTTCGCGACCCTGTTCCGGCGCTGGAACAAGAGCATCAACCTGTCCGCGGCCCGGTCCGAGGACGCCATCGTCGAGCACATCGTCGATAGCCTGCACGTCGTCCCGCTGCTGCGCGACGCCGCCATCACCCGCATCCTCGACGTTGGCGCCGGCGGCGGCATGCCGGCCGTCGTCGCCGCGATCTGCTTGCCGGGCGCCCACATCACGGCGCTCGAGCCGGTGCACAAGAAGCACGCGTTCTTGCGCACGGCGGCCCGCGAGCTCGGCCTGACCGGCCTCGAGCCGCTCGCCCTTCGCGTCGACGATCACCCCGTCCGCGACTACGACGCCGCGATGTCTCGCGCGACGTTCGATCTCCGCGACTGGCTGTTCACCGCGCTCGACCGGGTCCGTCCCGGCGGCCTGGCGCTCGGCTTCGAGGCCATCCAGCGCGACGACCTGCCCCCTGGCGTGAGCCGGTACCCCTACGCCCTCGCCGACAAGACCCGCGCCGTCGTCGCCATCCGACGTCCGGCGTAGCTTGAGGCTTCAGCGCGACGCGACGAAGGCCACGGCCGGCTTGTGGCTCGTGTTGGCGACGCTCGCCGCCGTCGAGATCGTGGTCGCAGAGACCACCACGCCCAGCGCGACGAAAGCCGCGAAGATCGCGTCGCGCACGCTCGAATTACGCTGACGATCCGCAATGTTATTGAGGTGGTTCATCTTGAACAATCTCTTGTACAAGACTGATACCAAGCAAGAGCCTCATGATTTCAGCGGGTTATCTGCTCCGTCAGGGGGCCGCGACCTGTCGCAGCCTTCGTCGCAGCCTTGCCGCTGTCGCAGATCAAGCCCTAGCGGCATCTATTCAGTGGCTGTGAACAACCTGTGAACGAGCGACCTGCCCGCCTCACTTACCCTTCAAGTAACGAGACTCGCTGACAATATTTCCCTCACGCGAACCTGATCTTCGCCCCTCAAGCGCATCTATCCACAAGCAGACCACGCCGTGCCAGCTCGCTCCGACGCATCGATTTCGAGCGCCAAGGCGGTACGCGTCCCGCCCTCGAAGCAGCAGACCCGCGGGCGAGTCACTCCTTCCGGTCGCTTTGGTGCTGGTGGTGGCTAACGGCACGGACGGGGCACCTGGGCCGGACAACGACCCGCCGGACCGCGGTCGAGCACCTCGGCCGCGATCTGGCCAGGTCCTTGGCAACTTCGACGCTCAGCGACGCGCGGACATAGTGCGGCGCGGCGAGCCGCGCACAGCGATGAACAGATAGCCCCACAGGTCCCAACCGACCTTACTCTTCCACGCCCGCCGCGATCTCGCCCCAGCGGGTACCCACCGCTTTGTCAACCAGGCCCCAGCCGACCTTGCTCCTCCACATCGGCCGCGATCTCGTCCCACCGGTACCTACGGCTTCCCGAGCAGGCCCAGACCGACCTTGCTTCCTCCACACCGGCCCCGGCCTCGTCCCAGCCGGTGCCTACCGGCCTCCCGAGCTGGTCTAACCGACCTTGCTTCCTCCACGCCGGCCGCGGTCTTCCCCACAGCGGGTACCCACCGGCTTCCCAAGCAGACCCAGACCGACCTTGCTTCCTCCACGCTAGCCGCGGTCTTCTCCGGGCTTGTTAGCGTCGCTTCGCCGAGCAGGCTTGGACCGACCTTACTCCTCCCACCCGGCCGTGATCTTCCCCGAGCTTGCTACTGCCGCTTCGCCGAGCAGCCTACCGGACCTCGCTCTTCCCACACC
>DASWOO010001202.1:0-2858 GCA_036404335.1 Kofleriaceae bacterium | reverse complement strand
GCCGGCCGGCGTGGGCGCGCCGTGGGTCACCGCGACGCCGCACGCCGCGATCCTGATCACGAGCGGCCACGACGCGAACCGCCGCTGCAGCTCGGCGATCTGCGCCGGCGAGAGCTGCGACTCGAGGAACGCGGCCTCGTCGCGGTGGAACTTGCTGGTCCGCCGGCCGCCGATGTGCGCGTGCTCGTGGTTGCCGCACACGCTGAGCACGCGGTCGCCGAACTGCGCCATCAGCGCGAACAGGCCGTCGAGCAGCGCCGGCGTCTCGTCGGGATAGGCGTAGAGCGGCTCGCCGAGCGAGTCGGTGATGGCGTCGCGCCCGCGCTCGTCGAACGGGCCGTGGACCCAGTCGCCGACCGAGATCCAGATCGGCTGCTCGCCGCGCGCGTCGCTGGCGAGGAAGATCGCGCGCAGCTGCTCGAAGTCGGCGAGGTTGCCGTGCAGGTCGCTGGAGATCAGCACCGGCCCGCGATCGCTCGTCACCGTGACCACCTTCGGGCCCTCGTGCATGCGCGGCGAACGTAACAGGCCGCGCTTCGCCGCGGCGCGGCAAACTGCGGTCGACTTCGCCGGACCGCAGGGTATGGTGCGCGCGTGTAGAAGCTACAGATCGATATCTGGTCGGACATCGCGTGCCCGTGGTGCTACGTCGGGAAGCGCCACCTCGAGCAGGCGCTCGAGACCTTCCCGCACAAGGCGGAGGTCGAGATCGTCTGGCGCGCGTTCGAGCTCGATCCGTCGGCGCCGCGGGTCCGCGATGGCTCGCAGAGCTACGTCGAGCGGATCGCGCGCAAGTACGGCACGCCGGCCGCGCAGGCGCAGCTGATGATCGATCGCATGGTCGACACCGCCGCCCGGGACGGGCTCGACTTCCGGTTCGACAAGATCCAGCCGGGCAACACGTTCGACGCGCACCGCGTGGTCCACCTCGCGCACGAGCGCGGCAAGCAGGACGCGATGAAGGAGCGGCTGATGCGCGCGTACCTGACCGAGGGCGCGGCGATCGGCCAGCCGGAGGTCCTGGCCGGCCTGGCCCGCGAGGTCCGGGCCGACGAGGCCCAGGCCCGCGAGCTCGGCATCGACGGCGTGCCGTTCTTCGTGCTCGCCGGCCGGCTCGGCGTCTCCGGCGCGCAGCCGGCCGAGACCCTGCGCGCCGCGCTCGACCAGGCCTGGTCCGACTTCCACCCGCCCGGCCTCGAGACCTTCGCCGAGGGCGCCGCCTGCGGCCCCGACGGCTGCGCCTGACGCGCTTAAGCCCACGTTACATGTGCGTGGGGGCGCCGCCGAACCGGCGGATCAGCGCCCACTCTTGCGGGCGCTGGGCGTAACCGGGCGGCGGCTCGCTCGGCCAGCGCGCGAACAGGCTGGCGACGATCGAGTCGAGGTAGACGTCGAGCGGCGGGTGCGCGAAGCCGAGCTCGGCGACCGCGCGGCCCGGGTCGATCTGCGACATCCAGCGGCTGGAGAACGGCGAGGCGGCGGTCACCGAGATCCCGGCGTCCTCGAGCAGCTCCGGCGGTAGCTCGACGATCTCGGTGCGGGTCCCGACCCGCTGGGCGATGCGCTCGACCAGCGCGCGGACCGGCAGCTGCTCGGCCTGCGCGAGGTTGAACGCCTGGCCCGGGGCGGGCGGCGCGGCGACGAGCGCCAGCAGCGCCTTGATCACGGCGCCGCTGTGGACGTGGCGCGCGATCGCGCCGGCGCGCGGCACGAGCAGCGGGTGGTCGTCGAGGATGCGCCAGATGTACGCCTCGACCCGCCGCTTGTGGTCGTGCTCGCCGTTGACCATCGGGATGCGCAGCCGGGTCGAGGGCAGCGCCGGCGACGCCGCCAGCACGTCCTCGGCGCCGCGCTTGTCGACGCCGTACTGCCAGTCTTCGTGGTCCGCGGGAGTCGGCGGCTGCGCCATCACCGGGCCGGCGTAATCGGCCTCGACCGCCGGCGTCGGGCAGCCCTCGCGCACGAGGTAGACCTGGCCGGTCGACAGGAAGAAGTAGTGGCCGACCCGGCCGGCGAGCACGCGGACGGTGCGGCGGGCGTCGTCGGCAGTGAACGCGGCGAAGTCGATCGCCCGGTCGAACGTGCGGCCGGCGAGCGCCTTGTCGAACGCGTCGGTCGTGCGGTCGACGACGATGCGCTTGACCCGATCGCCGAACGGATCCGCGAGCTGGCCGCGGTTGAGCAAGGTGACGCGGTGACCGCCGCACAGCAGCCGCCACACCAGGCCGAGGCCCATGAAGCGATTGCCACCGATCACGAGGATGTTCATCGCCGCCGAAGCTAGCTCGGGCGGCGCCGCGAAACGCGGCTCATCGCGCGACCATCGCCTGCACGATCCGGTCGAGCGCGCGGCGCAGCGCGGCAGGCTGCTCGAGGGTGGGATCGTGGCCGCAGGCCTCGATCAGGGTGACCGGGCGGTGCGTCGCCCGGGCGAGCCCGACGAACTTGTCGTCGTCGGCGCCGGCGATCAGCGCCAGCCGGTCGTCGACGGCGCCGCGGTAGTCGGGCATCTCGGCGAGGCCCATGGTCTCGAGGCTGCGGGCCAGCGCCTCGGCGTCGAGGCCGGCGCGCGTGGCGTGGCGGGCGGCGCGGCGCGCGGCCGGGGCGCGGGCCTGGCTCGCGAACAGCGGCTGCGCCTGCCAGGCGGCGAGGAACGCCTCGGTGCCGCGGCCGCGGAGCAGCTGGGCCCACGCGGCGTCGCCGGCGCGGCGGGCGGGGCGGTCGGCGTCATCGATGCCGGGGTTGACGCTGATCAGCACGGCGCGCGCGACGTCGCCGCGCGCGACCAGGCCGAGCGCGACCCGCGCGCCGAGCGAGTAGCCGATCACCAGGTCGCCGGGCGAGAGCTGCGCGGCGAT
>DASWOO010001201.1:0-2604 GCA_036404335.1 Kofleriaceae bacterium | reverse complement strand
GTGGACCGCGTCGGCGGCGATGATCGTCCACCCGGCGTCATGGTACGTCGGGCTCAAGGCGAAGAAGCCGTTCGTCGACCAGGGCGTGCCGTTCGAGCTCGACGTGATCGGCGTCGATGTCGACGGCAAGGCGGTCGCCGGCGCCAAGATCGACGTCGCGGCGGTGCGGCTCGACTGGGAGTACCAGCACGGCCAGTACAAGACCCGGCAGGTCGACCCGCAGCATTGCGCGGTGACCGCGGCGGTCCAGCCGGCGCCGTGCTCGTTCAAGACCGAGCACGGCGGCGAGTACCAGATCACCGCGACGATCACCGACGACCACGGCCGCACCAGCCAGACCAAGCTGACGTTCTGGGTCGCGGGCGGCGCGCAGCCGGTCGCGCGCGAGGTCGCGCAGGAGAAGCTGCAGCTGATCCCCGACAAGAAGTCGTACACGCCCGGCAACACCGCCGAGCTGCTGATCCAGGCCCCGTTCTATCCCGCCGAGGGCGTGGTCAGCTGGCGGCGGTCGGGCATCGTTAAGGCCGAGAAGATCGTGCTCGACGGGCCGACCAAGGTCATCACCGTGCCGATCACCGACGCGATGGTGCCGAACCTGACCGTGCAGGTCGACCTGGTCGGCACCGCCGCCAGGTCCGACGATCACGGCCGGCCCGATCCGGCGCTGCCGCGGCGGCCGGCCTATGCGGTCGGCTCGATCGAGCTGCCGGTGCCGCCCAAGTCGCGCACCCTCGCCGTGGTGGTCGCGCCCGCCGCCGCCAAGCTCGGCCCGGGCGAGAAGACCCAGGTCGCGGTCGAGGTCACCGACGCCCAGGGTCAGCCGGTGGCCGGCGCCCAGGCCGTGGTGATCGTCGTCGACGAGGCGATCCTGACCCTGGCCGGCGCGGCGTTCGTCAACCCGGTCGACACGTTCTACGGGCACCGCAGCCCCGACGCGCGCGACGTGTACTCGCAGGCGTACCTCCGCCTGGCCCGGCCCGACGTCGGCACCCTGCGCGCCAGGACCCTGTCCGCGGACGAGGGCGGGGCGCCGGGCGGCGGCGCGCCGATGATGGCGAACGCGATGGCGCCGCCGCCGCCGCCGGCACCTCCGTCAGCCGTCGCGCCGGCAGAGGCGCCCGTGGCGCGCCACGCCGCGAAGCGTCTGGAGAAGGAGGAGGCGCCCGCCGATGGCCGGTTCGCCCAGCAGCAGCCGCAGCCCAAGGCGATCGCGATCCGCTCCGACTTCAACCCGCTGGCGGCGTTCGCGCCGGCGGTCAAGACCGACGCCGGCGGCAAGGCCACGGTCGAGCTGAAGCTGCCCGATAACCTGACCCGCTACCGCATCGTCGCGATCGCGGTCGCCGGCGACCACCAGTTCGGCAAGGGCGAGAGCTCGCTGACCGCGCGGCTACCGCTGATGGTCCGGCCGAGCCCGCCGCGGTTCCTCAACTTCGGCGACACGTTCAAGCTGCCGGTCGTGGTCCAGAACCAGACCGACGCGGCGATGACCGTGCGGCTCGCGGTGCGCACGACCAACGCGACCCTGACCGACGGCGCGGGCCGCGAGCTGTCGGTGCCGGCCAACGATCGCGTCGAGGTCCAGCTGCCGGTCGCGGCCGAGATGGCGGGCACCGCGCGGTTCCAGATCATCGGCACCGCGGGCGCGGCGAGCGACGCCGCCGAGCTCGCGCTGCCGGTGTGGACGCCGGCGACGACCGAGGCGTTCGCGACCTACGGCGTGATCGACGACGGCGCGGCGCGCCAGCCGATCGCGCTGCCCGGCAAGGTCGTGACCCAGTTCGGCGGGCTCGACGTGACCACCGCGTCGACCAACCTGCAGGCGCTGACCGACGCGATGCTGTACCTCGTGCACTACCCGTTCGAGTGCGCCGAGCAGCGGTCGTCGCGCATCCTGGCGGTCGCCGCGCTCAAGGACGTGCTCGCGGCGTTCCACGCCAAGGACATGCCGAGCAGCGCCGAGATGACCGCGAGCGTGACCGCCGATCTCGAGCGGCTCTCGCAGATGCAGAACTCCGACGGCGGCTTCGCGTTCTGGGACCGCAACTACCCGTCGGTGCCGTACCTGTCGGTGTACGTCGCCAGCGCGCTCGGCCGCGCCCGCGACAAGGGCTTCGCGGTGCCGGCCAACATCATCGCCAGCGCGCTCGGCTACCTGCGCAACATCGAGAGCTACTATCCGTCGTACTACGGCCAGGACGTGCGCTGGTCGATCAGCGCGTTCGCGCTGTACACCCGCAAGCAGCTCGGCGAGCTCGACGTCGCCAAGGCCCGGGCGCTGATCGCGCAGGCCACGGTCGACAAGCTGCCGATCGAGGCCAACGGCTGGCTGCTCGCGACCCTCGCCGGCAACGCCAGCGCGGCCGACGAGCGCAAGGCGCTGCTGCGCTACGCGCTCAACCACGTGTCGGAGACCGCGGGCGCGGCGAGCTTCACCACCGGCTACAGCGACGGCAACTACCTGCTGCTGTCCAGCGATCGCCGGGTCGACGCGGTGATGCTCGACGCGCTGATCCAGGAGCAGAAGGACCTCGACCTGATCCCCAAGCTGGTGACCGGCCTGCTCGGCCACCGCAAGGCCGGCCGCTGGCTCAACACCCAGGA
>DASWOO010001200.1:0-10260 GCA_036404335.1 Kofleriaceae bacterium | reverse complement strand
CTGGCGGTGCGCGGCGCCGAGCGCGCCGGCGATCGCGATCGCGCAGGCCAGCGCGTCGGCGATCGCGAACGGGCCGGCCGCGAGCTCGGCGGCGAGGGTCTCGCCGTCGACCAGCTCCATCACCACCCAGTCGCCGTCACCGTCCTCGAACACGTCGAACACCGCGACGATCGCCGGGTGGGTCAGCTGCGCGGCGGGCCGGGCCTCGCGCTCAAGCCGCGCCCGGCGCTGGTCGTCGAGCGGGCCGGGCCTTCCGGCAAGCGGAGCCGCCGCCGGCTGGATCCGCTTGAGCGCGACCCAGCGGCGCAGGCGCTCGTCGTGTGCGCGATAGACCTCGCCCATCCCGCCGCGACCGAGCAGCGAGCGCTGCGTGAAGCGGCCGACGGTCACGGCTCGGCGTCGTATTTCTTGAGCCGGTCGTAGAGCGTGCGCTCGCCGATGCCGAGCAGCTCGGCGGCGCGCTTGCGGTTGCCGCCGACGACGTCGAGCGCGTGCAGGATCGCCTCGCGCTCGAGCTCGGCCAGCGGCCGGACCTCGTCGGTCTTGGGCGCGCTGCGGATCGCGCCCTCCTCGAGCCAGATGTGGCTGGCGTCGATCACGTCGCCATCGGCGAGGATCGCGGCGCGCTCGAGCGTGTTCGCCAGCTCGCGGACGTTGCCGCGCCAGCTCGCGGTCGCGATCCGCTGCTCGGCGCTCTGGTTGAGCCGCGGCAGGTTGCGCTTGAGATCCTTGGCGACGCGCTCGAGCAGCGACCTGGCCAGCGGCAGCAGATCGACCTTGCGATCGCGCAGCGGCGGGAGCTTGATCGGGAACACCGCGAGCCGGTGGTAGAGATCCTCGCGGAACCGGCCGTCGTCGATCATCGCGCGCAGGTCGCGGTTGGTCGCGGCGATCCACCGCACGTCGACCTCGAGCGTTCGGCTGCCGCCGACCCGCTCGAACCGGCGCTCCTGCAGCACGCGCAGGAGCTTGGCCTGCAGCTCCTGCTTGAGCTCGCCGACCTCGTCGAGAAAGAACGTGCCGCCGTCGGCGAGCTCCAGCCGGCCGCGCTGGCGGTCGGTCGCGCCGGTGAACGCGCCCTTCTCGTGGCCGAACAGCTCGCTCTCGAGCAGCTGCTCGCTGAGCGCGGCGCAGTTGATCGCCATGAACGGCTTGGCCGCGCGCGGGCTCTGCGTGTGGATCGCCCGCGCCGCGACCTCCTTGCCGGTGCCGCTCTCGCCGAGCAGCAGCACGGTCGCCGAGGTCCGCGCAACCTTATCGATCGCGTCGACCACCGGCTTCATCGCCGGATCGCCGTAGGTCAGCGGCGGGCCGGAGCGCTGCGGCCCCAGATGGACCGCGGACCGCTCGGCGCCGTCGACCTGATCGCGCAGCCCGCGGCGCTCGAGCGCGCGGCTGACCAGCAGGCGCAGCTCGTCGGGCCCCGACAGCGGCTTCTGGAGATATTCGAACGCGCCGAGCTTCATCGCCTCGACCGCGTTATCGACCGTGCCGTGCGCGGTCATCATGATGACCTCGACCTCGGGCTGCTCGGCGCGGACCTTGCGCAGCAGATCCATGCCGGTCAGGCCGGGCATCTTGAGATCGGTGATCACCAGGTCGAAGCCGCGCTCGTCGAGCAGCTGGGCGGCGATCCGGCCGTCCTTGGCGGGGACCACGGCGTGGGCGTCGAGCTCGAGCGAGTCGGTGATGAACTCGCGCAGGCCGGGCTCGTCGTCGGCGACCAGGATGCGTGCCATGCCGGTCGGAGCTTAGCGCCGATCGCCCGGCGCGCGGGTCAGCCCGCCGGGATCTCGGCGCGAAACACCGCGCCGCCGCCGGGCGCGGCATGCACGGTGATCGTGCCGTGGTGCAGCTCGACCACGCGGTGGACGATCGCCAGGCCCAGGCCCGTGCCCTGGGTCTTGCCGGTGAAGAACGGCTCGAACACCTTGTCGCGGTCGTCCTCCGCGATGCCCGGGCCGTGATCGGCGACCTCGAGCACGAGCTGGCCGCGCTCGACCCGGATCGCCGCGGTCACCGGCGGGCCGGCGGCGACCGCATTGTCGAGCAGGTTGACCAGGACCTGGCGGATCCGGCCGGCGTCGAGCGACCAGGTCGCCGGCGCGCGGCTGGCGTCGACGTCGATCTGCGGCGGTGCGTCGGGCGCGCGGGCGGCGGTCACGCTCGCGGCCGCGTCGCGGACCAGCGCCGCCGGATCGACCGGCGCGCGGTCGAGCGCGCCGGTGCGCACGAACTGCAGCAGGTCGTTGGTCAACTGCTCGAGCCGGATCGCCTCGTCGACCACGCGGTCGGCCTTGGCCCGCGGCTTGTCGCCGGCGGGCAGCAGGTGGGCGAGCAGCTGGGCGTTGCCCTTGAGCGAGGCCAGCGGGTTTCGGATCTCGTGCGCGAGCACGGCCGACATCTCGCCCAGGCTGGCGAGCCGGCGCTCGCGCTCGCGGACCAGCGCCTCGGCGCGGCGCCGGGCCTCGCGCCGGATCAGCCAGAACGCGACGCCGAGCAGCGCGATCGCGGCGAGCCCGCCGACGGCCAGGGTCAGGATGCCGGCGTCGCGTAGATCATTGGCCTGGACCGGCTCGATCTCGAGCATCAGCCGCGGCGGCCGGCCACCGGCCTTGAGCCGGCGCAGCGCGCGCAGCTCCATGCGCAGCCGGCCGCTGACCTCGTCGACCTTGCAGCCGGTCGCGCGGCTGCGGGCCAGCGGGTTGGCGCGGCCGGTGCCGACCGCGGAGCCGGCCGAGGCGACGAGCTCGAGCCGCTCGCCGCGGCCCTCCATCGCCGCCAGGTAGCGCAGGCCGTCGTCGGTGTGCTCGCGCAGGATCTGGGCGAGGTCCTGCGAGGTCGGCGGGCCGTCGAGATCGGCGAGCTCGGCGCGCACCGCCTGCTCGACCGCGTCGGCCTGGCCGCAGCGCACCGCGTCCGACGCGTCGAGGATCGACGCCCGCGTGCTCCACACGGTCGCCAGGAGCGCCGCACCGGTCAGCGCGAACACCACGACGACCGACCATCCGGCGAGCGGCTGGACCCGGCGAGACAACATCGCCGGCATTGTACCGATCCGGAACGCCAAAACGGCGGGCTCGCTGCAGCGAGCTCGCTCGTAATTACCGGACTCCGCCGCCGGCGCTACCGCTGTTCAGGCCGCCGCGCATCCCGTGGTGGAACCCGCGGCCGTGGCGGTGGCCCAGCTTCGCGCCGGCCTTGTACTCGTCGAGCGAGAGCTGGCCGTCGCCGTTCCTGTCGAGCTTCTGGAACTTCTCGGTCGCGATCCCGTCGCGCATCGCGATCCGCTCGTTGTCGTCGAGCTTGCCGTCCTTGTTGGCGTCGTACTTGGCGAGCCGGGCGGCCTTGCGCTCGGCGCGCTTCTCCTGAAACGCGGCCTTCATCTGCGCGCGCTCGGCGTCGTCGAGCTTGCCGTCGCCATTGGCGTCGAACTTCTGCAGCATCTCGGCCTTGTGGTCCCGGCCCTGGGCGACGGCGTAGGTGGTGGCCCCGGCGACGAGCGGGGCGGCGATGGCGAGCGCGAGCTTGAGCTTGGTGAGCATCTTCGTGTCCTCCTGCATCTGCCTCATCGCAAGCGACGTGCCGCGCGCAAGTGACCGAATTGCGGTGGCGGCCCCGCCGACCGGCTGCCAAATCCGCAGCCCGACCTGCGGAAACCGTCGCGGATGCAGCAGGGCGCGGCACCGGCCGATCCCGCGGCGCGGGTGTGATCGCGGCCCGCGGAACGCAACCCGAAGGCGTACGAGAACATCAGACTACCGTCGATGATGCGCTATCCTCCGCCGGTGGCGAGCGATCCGCCGGTCAAGGGTGGCGACGATCTGGGGCGGACCGCGACCGCGCCCGGGGCGTCGACGCGCGCCGAGCCGGCCGAGGCGCTGGGATCGACGCTGGGCCGCTACCGGCTCGAGCGCGAGCTGGGCGAGGGCGGCATGGGCGTGGTCCACGCCGCGTACGATCCGGATCTGCAGCGCCGGATCGCGCTGAAGGTCCTGCGCATCGCCGCGCCCAGCCTCGAGGCCAAGGACCGGCTGCTGCGCGAGGCGCGGGCGATGGCGCGGCTCGCGCACCCCAACGTCGTGACCGTGCACGAGGTCGGCACCGCCAACGGCCGCGACTACGTCGCGATGGAGCTGGTGCTGGGGGACACGCTCGCCGACTGGCTGCGCTCGGAGAAGCAGCGCAAGGCCGACGTGGTCGCCGCGTTCCTCGCCGCCGGCCGCGGGCTCGCCGCCGCGCACGCCGCCGGCATCGTCCACCGCGACTTCAAGCCGCACAACGTGCTGCGCAGCCGCGCCGGCCGCATCGTCGTGACCGACTTCGGCCTGGCGCGCGAGGCCACGGCGGAGATCCCGCACCACGACTCGATGCCGATCGCGGTGCGGCCGGTGGTGTTCCCGGACTCGACGCCGAGCTCGCTGTCGGGGATCACCGCGACCGGCTCGTTGCTCGGCACGCCGGCGTACATGGCGCCGGAGCAGTGGGCCGGCGGCGCCGTGACGCCGGCGACCGATCAGTTCGCGTACTGCGTGGCGCTGTGGGAGGCGCTGGCCGGCGAGCGGCCGTTCCGCGGGCCGACGCTCGACGAGCTGCGGGCCCAGGCTAAGGCGGGGCCGAGCGCGCGCGCCGCGGCCAAGATCCCGCGCCACCTGCGGCCGATCCTGCTGCGCGGGCTCGAGCCCGATCCGGCCGATCGCTGGCCGAGCATGGACGCGCTGCTCACCCAGATCGCGCGCGCCGAGCGCCGTCCGGGGCTGGCGCTGGCGATCGGCGTCGGCGCGCTGCTCGCGGCCGTGGTCGTGTTCGTCGGGGTGCGCGCCACCGACGAGCTCGCGGCGCACCCGCGCTGCCAGGCGCCGCTGCTCGACCCCGACCTGGTGTGGCCGGCCAGGCACGACGCCGGCACCCAGCCGCTGGCGGCGGCGCTGCTCGACCGCGACATCGCCGCGTGGTCGACGGCGCACGACGCCGCGTGCCAGCTCGAGCCGGTGACCCGCGCGCCGCGGCTATGGTGCCTCGACGGCGTGCTGGCGCGGATCGACGCGGTCGCGCGCGCGGCGCGGGCCAGCGCGGGGGCGTCGCAGATCGACGCCGGCGCGTTCCTGATCGACCCGCGGGTCTGCGAGCTGCCGCACGCGCCGCGGCTGATGGCGACGACCTCGCCGGAGTTCCGCGACGTGGTCGGCGCCTGGCTCGCCCACACCGCCGATCCGGCGCGGCCCGATCCGGCCGGCGCGGCGGCGCTGGTCGCCCGCGCGGCCGGCGATCCGTGCGCGTCGGCGCTGGCCCACCTGGTGGCGTCCGAGATCGAGCGGTCGTCGGCGGCGCGCAGCCGGCACGTCGACGAGGCCGGGCAGGACGCCGAGCGCTGCGGCGACGATCGCGTGCTGGCCGAGACCGCGGTGGTCGCGGCGCGGCGCGCGCTCGACGCCGAGTGGCTGAGCGCGAGCGTGACCAACAAGCTGCGGCTGGCCGACGCGGCGGTGCACCGCGTCGAGCAGGCCGATCTCGACGCGTACATCGACACGATGCGGCTCGATGTCGCGCGCCGCACCGAGAACCTCGCCGAGGCGCTCGCGCGCGGCGAGGCCGCGGTCAAGGGCTACGCGGCGCGCGGCCGGCTGCGCCACGAGATCGACAACCGGCTCGACGTGCTCGCGCTGCGCCAGATCCGGGCGACGCCCGACGACCTCGCCGCGGTCGCGGATCAGCTGTTCGCGCTGCGCGCCCGGGCGGTGGCCGCGCTCGGCGCCGGCGACGAGAGCGTGCGCGCGATCGACCTGCGCGCCGCGAGCTGGGCGTTCCACCGCGGCGATCTGGCGGCGGCGCACGAGCTGCTGGCCAAGATCCCGCGCAAGCAGCCCAACGACCGGCCGCAGCTCCTGACCGGCATCGTCCTCGACGCGGCGGGCCGGCCGGTGCCGGGCGCCACCGTGACCGCGGCCCACGAGCTGCACGGCGACTCGAGCGGCGCGGCGGCAGCCGAGATCGACGATCACGCGGCGGTGCGCAGCATCAACACCGGGCCGGATGGCAAGTTCGAGCTCGCCGACGCGGTCGAGGACGCGGTGGTGGTCGCCGAGCTCGGCGATCGCCGGTCGGCGCCGGAGTCGGTGCTCGCGCCGGCGTCGGGCGCGAGCCGGCCGCTGGTCCTGACCCTCGCGCCGACCAGCCGGCTCGAGGGCACGGTCGACCTCGCGGGCCAGCCGGCGGTCGATGTCCGGATCTCGGTCAAGGACCTCGCGCGGCCGATGTCGCTGCCGTACTCGCTCACCGCGCCGGTCGCGGCCGACGGCACGTTCGCGGTCGGCGGCGTGCCGCGCCATGAGGTCCGCGTGTTCGTGATCGTCGAGGGCCTCAACGGCAAGGCGGTCGGCGGCACCAACGTCACCGTGCGCGAGCCGGTGGTCTCGGGCGTGAGCCTGTCGGCCGCGACCTCGAGCCGCAAGGTCCACGTGCTGGTCCGCAGCACGGTGAACATGCGGGTCGCCAACGCCGAGGTCGTCGTGCTGCCCGGACGGATCGCGTCGATGAACGCGTTCGAGATGAACAAGCAGTTCCGCGGCGGCGTGACCCGTTGGGCGCGGCAGATCGAGGGCGAGAACGCGCCCAAGGAGGTCGTCGCCGCCGCCCAGCCGGGCGATCTGTTCGCGACGATGACCGAGGTCCCCGACGGCCCGGCGACCGCGTGCGCGCTCGGCATGCCCGAGCTGTCCAACGACTCGATCGAGCGCAAGATGTCGGCGCAGCTGGCGAAGCTGCAGTTCATCTGCCAGCCGATCGCCGATGACGCGTCGGTCGTGCTCGTCCACGTGCCGCCGGTGCCGCGCCTCGATTAGTGCAGCGTGGCGCCTTCGAACACGAGATCTCGTTCGGGAGCCTCGCCCACGCGGATCAGCGCCGAGGCCAGGATGTCGGGCGTGGTCGAGCGGTACTTGTCGCGCAGCTTGCCGCCGCCGAACACGCGGGCCAGGGCGAGCACCGCGTCGCTCGCGACGGCGGCGACGCGCTCGCCGACCCGGCGGTCGTCGCGATCGCCGGTGATGAACGACGGCCGGGCGACCACCCAGGGCAAGCCGGCCATCATTACGGCCTGCTCGGCGCGGCCGCGCGCGGCGAGGTACGCCGAGCGCGCCCGGGCGTCGGCGCCGATGCTGGACAGGTACACGAGGCGCGGCGCGGTGCCGCTCGCGACCGCGGCGTCGACCGCGAGCCTGGTCAGGCCGAAGTCGACGGCCTGGTAGATGTCGCCGTCGACCGCATCGGCCTTGGCCCGCGACCGGGTCGTGCCGATCAGGATGTAGATCTGCGCCGGGCTCAGCGCGCGCAGCCGGGCGGCGAGCGCGTCGACGGCCCACGGCGTGGTGTCGACCTCGGCGCCGAGCCCGCCGAACCGCAGCTGCCAGTCGGGCAGCGCCTTCGAATCGGGCCGGACATGCGCGACCGCCTTGGCGCCGCGCACGCAGAGCTGGCGCACGACCTCGCGGCCGACGAAGCCGGTCGCGCCGAGCACGAACGCGGTCATAGCTTGGCCAGCGCAGCCTGCATGCGCGCGCGCAGCGGCTCGACCACGTTGGGGTCCTTGACGTTGATCACCGGCTCGGTGTCGTACTGCTCGTAGAACACCGAGTCCTTGGCCTCGGCGGGCACGCCGAGCGCGTCGCGGATCCGTTTGAAGTCGGGGATGAAGCCGCGGTCGATCAGCGGGACGACCGTTCCGGTGATCGTGCCGGTCAGGCCGCAGATGTAGACCACGACATTCCTGGGATTGAACCCGCCGGGCGGCAGGCCGATCCGGCGCTCGAGGTCATCGAGCCGCGCGCCGTCGAAGAACGCCTCGACCCGGCCGACGTCGCCCTTCCAGTCTGGCGCCTGCTGCGGCCGGCTGATCGTGCCCCAGTAGCGCAGCTTGTGGCTGTCGACCATGCGGTTCAGCTCGTCGCGATAGCCGAGGTCGGACGGGTACGACGCGCCGTGCAGCAGCACCCACTTCGACAGATCGACGTTCGGGTTGCGGCGCAGCTCGCTGCGCACCATGCAGACGAACGGCGCCGAGCCGGTGCCGGCCGCGACCATCACCCGGATCCGCGGGTCCTCGACGCCGATCGTGTCCTTGATCGTGAACACGCCGGCGGCGACCGGCCGCATGTACATGCGATCACCGGACTTGAGCTTCCACAACAGATGCGTCAGCGGGTTATCCGACTCGGGCTTGGCGACCCAGCGGATGTAGAACTCGGTCGGGCCCTCGTCCTCGGGCGCCGACGCGATCGACATCGACCGCCGGACCGAGCCGAGCTCGGGGTGGTTGCCGTTGTTGACGCCGAGCACGCAGTACTGCCCGGGCGTGAACCATGGCCGATCCGCGGGCTTCAGGTCCGGCGTCACGCGGAACAGCGTGAGCGCATCGGTGATGTCGACTCGCTCGGTCAGCGTGGCATTGTAGACGAGGGCTTTGGCCATGGGCGCAAAGCGACGCTAGCACCAATTCCCAGCGCCTGGATGAGGCGTAGCGCAGCGTCGGTCGGCCGGCGCTATGGCGGGGTGGTGGTATCGCTAGTTTGCTTGGTCTGCTCGGGATTTTTCAGATCGCCGGTCACGACCAGGGTCGCGAAGCCGGCGGTCTTCCATTCCAGATCGAGGACCTTGCTGGACCGCTGCCGCCAGGCGCCCGAGGCCGGGTCGATCGTGACGACCGTACCGTCCTTGGGGTTGATCGCGATCGCGACCTCGTAGTGGCTGGCGTTGTGACTCTGATCGTAGGGCAGGATCAACCCGAGCACGACCGGGCGGCCGAGCGAGAGCTCGTGCTCCAGGTCGTGCGGGGTCCCCTGGATCGCGTACGCCTCGAGGCCCCGGGCGCGCGCGAGGTCGCGCAACGCGCCGAGCCGGACGCCGCGCTCGCTGGGCGGCAACTGGTGGTTTAGATCATCGACGGACCACTGCCGGCCCCAGGCGCCGGCCACCATGGCGAGCGCGGCGAGGCCGCAATCAGTCTCGTGATGCTGACGAACGACCGGAGTCGATGTCGCCCTGTACCAGTCGGCGCCGACCTGGCTAGGCTGTACGGGCTTGGCGCCGCCGGTATACGACAGCTGACACGCCGACAGCCCGGCGAGGCCGAGTACGAGCATGGCCGCGTGCGCGCGGCCTCGAAGGAACGGACTCATGTCCGCTCAGACTAGATCAGGAGCAGGATCAGGAGCAGCACGATCAGGGCGCCACCGGAGATGCCGATGACCACCACGCTGCCGCCCTCGTAGTTGGCGACCTTCTTGTCCTGCTGCTCGCGGTGCGCGTAGCCAGCAGTGTCCGAGGCGGCGGCCTTGATCGGCGCGCTCGTCTGGGCGGCGACGACCTGGGTCGCGGCGGGCTGCGCGGGGGCGGCCGACGCGACGGCGGGGGCGGTGGCGAGGGCGAGCGACGTAAGCAAACCAAGCGTGCTGAGGCGGTTCATGATCATCTCCTCTGTATGCTCAGGACTATGAGCAAGCGGTGGACCAAGCCCTGCGGTCGCGTGGTTGCGGGTCCTGGGGGCTCGCCAACGCGGAGAATCCGCAGTTGCGCGGGTTCACGATGCCGTTCCTGTCGCGCGCGTTTGCCCCAGGTGCGCTATAGCGCGCGCGACTACGCAGCGGCGGGGCGCTTGACGATCAGCGCCTTGAACTCGTGGGGCACCAGGCCCATCAATCGGTCCTCGATCTTGTCCCAGCGCAGCTCGCCAATGGTGGACAGGTCTAGCTTTTCGCCTACCGTGTGGGATAGCAGCTCCTGTGTGTAACCGATCTTGCTCAGGTCGATCCCGGCATCCGCGGCCACCGCGCGCAGCGCGCGGAAATGGCTGCGCGTGGTCGCGAGGCCGCGCAGCGTGCGGTCGAAGTCGAGGAAGTCGATCACGAACTCGGTGTTGGCCTGGAGCCCGGCGCCGCGCGCGGTCTGCAGCAGGTGGCCGAAGTGGGTCGACAGCTCCGGGTGATCGAGCTGGCTCGACAGCCGCGGCCAGGCCGCGACATCGCCGAACTCGGTGATCACTCCCGTGCCGCCGGGCGCGAGCCAACCGGCGATCCGGGTGACCATCTCGATCGCGCCGGTCTGGAGATAGAGCGGCTCGGGCGCGTCGTCGAGCACCACGCCGAGATCGGCGGCCGGTGCCGAGATCGCGCGCAGCTTGTCGCGATCGACGGTGCCGGCGTCGGGCGCGAGGCCGAGATCGGCGCGGGTCAGCTGGCGTGCGGGCAGGTCGCCGGCCATCTCGTT
>DASWOO010001199.1:0-9968 GCA_036404335.1 Kofleriaceae bacterium | reverse complement strand
CTCGGCGAGCAGCTCGTCCTGGACCAGGACCTTGGCGATGCCGAAGTCGAGGACCTTGACGAAGTCGTACGACTCCTCGCGCTCGGTGATCCACGACTGGTCCGGCGCCATCCGCACGAGATCGCGGCGGCCGGGCTTCTTGAGCAGCATGATGTTGTCGGGCTTGAGGTCGCGGTGGATCACGCCGACGGCGTGCGCGGCTTCGAGCGCGAGCGCGATCTGGTTGGCGACGTTGAGCGCGCGGTGCAGCTCGACCGCGCCCTCCTTCTCGATCAGATCCTCGATGCTCTTGCCGTCGAGGTACTCCATCACGAAGTAGACGGGGCCATCGGCGAGGATGCCGAAGTCGGTGACATCGACAATGTTGGCGTGGTTGATCGACGTCGCGGCGCGCGCCTCGCGCAGGAAGCGATGGATCGCCTCCTGGTAGCGCGCGAACTGCGGGTGGAGGACTTTCACCGCCACCGGCTTCTTGATGTAGATGTGCTCGCCGCTATAGACGGTGCCCATGCCGCCGCGGCCGAGGATCTTGTCGAGCCGGTAGTTGCCGATCGAGGTACCTAGCCGCGCGATGTCCTCCTCCTCGACGAGGATCGCCGAATCGTGGAGGCAGAACCGCTCCCCGTCGGGAAACCGCGTGAAGCAGCGAGGACAGACCTTCACGAGTTAGAACCGGGCCTGGACAAAGGCGCTGAGGAAGCGGTTGTCGATCGCGGTCTGCGGATCGGGGGGCTTGATGTTGAGCAAGGTGAACTCGAGGCCGATGTCCAACTTCTGGTTCGGTGAGAACTCTACTCGGCCAGTTACCGGAATCTGAAAGTTGCCGGCCGAAGTATCGAAGTCGGGAATGCGCAGCTGGGCGAACACGACGATCGAGAGCGGCGGGATCGGGTTAGTTGCGATACCAATCGACGGGTTGAGGTCAGGTTTGGCACCGTTTTCGATGCAGTTGTTGCGATCGGCAAACGTCGTGGTCATGTCTCCGGTGGCCATGCTCCCGGCGGTCGCCACGCCGGTGCAGTAGGCCGGCCGGCTCAGCGGATCTCGGTTGCCGGGGGTACCGCGCTCCTGGCCGTTGAAGTCGATGCTGATCAGGGTCTGCAGCGCGATGACCGCGATCTCGGGGCTGAACGGGTAGCGGAACGGGAAGCCGAGATCGAGCGAGAACTGGCTGCCGGCCGCGTTGTAGTGACCATCCGGCAGCGCGGTGCTGTTGGCGTCGCAGGTCGTCGGCGCCAGCCTGTCGTCGCCGCAGAACCGGGTGATCGCGAACCGGTGCAGGTTGGCGGCTAGCCGGATGTCGAGCAGGTCGTAGGCGAGCGCGCCCTCGAACCCGAAGTAGACCGAGTACTGCTTGGTGTTGTAGGCGCTGGTGAAGCCGCCGATCACCGAGAAGTTGTCGGTGACGCCGTGGATGCCCTCGAGCGACAGGCCGAGCGACTCGAACGCGCCCTTGGCGCTGAGATCGGTGCCGATCGACAGCTTCACCTGGGTGATCTTCTGCGTCATCGTCAGCGGGCGGCTGATCTCGCGCACCGGGTAGGTCTTCAGCGTGAACAGGCCGCCGGCGGTTACCAGGGGCTGGTCCTTGTCGACGTTGCCGTCCTCGTCCTCGTCGCCGCTGCCCGAGTCGTCGCCGTCGCCGCCCTTGCTGCCCTTCTCGTCGTCGCCGCCGGAGTCGTCATCGCCGCTGTCGTCGTCATCGCCGCCGCCCTTGGCGTACGCGGCGTGGGTGTGGCCGTGCCAGCCGACGTACCCGACGCTGACCATCAAAACCAGCGCGAGCCGGAGCCCGCGCGAAAACGAAGGAAGCATCACCACCTCGGCGCAGAATGCTACCCCACGCCCCGAAACGTCGACAGCCCGAACGACCAAAAGTCGTCGGGCCGCGAGCCTTGAAAAAATCGAGCGGGCCCGAAACGGAGCCAGCGATCGCCGACTGGTTACTTCTTCTTGCCCTTCTTCGCGGGCGGCGCCTTCTTGGCGGGCGCCTTCTTGGCGGGCGCGGCCTTCTTGGCGGGCGCGGCCTTCTTGGCGGGCGCGGCCTTCTTGGCGGGCGCGGGCGCCTTCTTGGCGGGCGTGGGCGCCTTCTTGGCGGCGGTGGTGGTCTTGCGCTTGCTGCCACCGACCTGGCGCTCCTTGCGCGCCACGTCGCCATCGCCATCGAGATAGTAGTGGTACTTGCTGTAGTCCATCTCGATGCCGGCCGCGGCAACCTTGCTGGCCTTACCCTTCGGCTGGCCGGGCTTCTTCCGGGGGGTCGCCCAGACGTCGCCGCTCTTGATGTAGTACATCAGGTCGTTGTCGCGCTTGATACCAGTCTTCGAAATCTTCTCGCCCATGGTGTCGGACCCTCCCTAGGGGTTAGTGGGGTGTCGAAGAACGGTATCTGAAGCCTCTGACAAAAATCTCCACCAACCTGGAGAAATCGTCGTCGGGAAGCGAAGTGATCTCCGACGAGCCGGGGGAGGGGCGGGCCGGGACCGGGCGGTCGTCGACGGGAAACTGACTGTGGATAACCCGGTTCTCGACGACGATCGGAAATGATCTAAATCCTCGACGGGAAACGGAATTCCTCGTCGGAGATCACCGCGAAATCGGCGATTTTCGACGAGCCGGAGCCCACGGCTCGCAGACCAGGACCTGGCTCTCCGCCGTGCCCTCCAGGGGGCCGAAAGAAAAATCGCCGTAGCGCGCCACGACGCGGAATCCCGCCCCGGCGACCAGCGCCTCGAGCTCGGCCGGGAAGAACTTTCGCTGCGACAGCTTCACGACCCGGACGAGCCGCGCGGCGCCGTGCGCCCGGGATCGGGAGGCCGGCCGGCGCGCCGGGGCGGGCTCGTCGGCGGCCTCGTAGTACAGCCGGATCAGGGCGATCTGGCTGACCGGGTCGTAGTCGTGGTTCGTCGAGTAATACATGACCCGGCCGGTCGTCGGATCCGTGAACCGGGTGCGCGCCCAGCGCTTGCTCGGGTCGCGCAGCAGCCAGGCGAGGTCGGGCAGCTGGACGTCGAACGCGAACGCGCCGCCGGGCGCGAGGGCTGCCGCCACCCGCTGCAGACAGGCGTGGAGCTCGCCGCGGGTATACAGGTGCTCGAGGACATTGAAGGCGGCGATCGCGAGCGGGAACTTGCCGCCGGTCGGGCCCCGGGCGTGCAGGGTGAACGTCCGCAGGTCGCCGGCGACCGGCGTGATCCGGGCGGCGGCCGCGGGCGGGAGCCGGGCGATCCGGTCGCGCAGCCGGTCCAGCATCGGCAGCGACTGGTCGAGGGCGACGACCTGCCGGCCGTCGCGGGCCAGCGGGATCGTGACCCGGCCGGTGCCGGCGCCCAGCTCCAGGATGCGGTCGGCGCCGCGCTGGCGGGCGAGCTCGCGATAGAAGCTCACGTCGGCGCGCCGGCGCCGGTACTCGTAGTCGTAGAGCGCCGCGTCGAGGTAGTGCTCGCGCGAGCCGGCGTCGACCAGGTCCTCGACCAGGGAGTCGTCGAGCGGCCGGGCCGCCGGGCGCCTGGCCCCCGGGCTCACGGCTCGCGACGCCGGCGGCGGCCACCGCGGCGGCGGCGGCGGCGCTTGCGGGGCTGGTTCGGATCGTCGTCGTCGCCGCCCTCGTCGTCGTCGCGGCCCTCGCTGGCCGACGGCGCGACCGCGGGCGCGGCGCTCGGCGGATTGCCGGCGGCGCGGTCGAGCAGCTCGAACAGCAGCAGCGCGTCGTCGATCATCTCGCGCCCGCCCGACAGCTCGGCCTGGACCCCGCGCTTGCTGGCGGCGCCCAGCTTGCGCTGGGCGATCAGCAGGTAGCGCAGGCGCTCGCTGTCGCGGCGAGTCACGTGGAGCTGGACGATCAGCGGGTGGGCCAGCTCGTGGACCGCGTTGTTGAGCTCGCTGCCCTTGAGATCTTCGCTGAGGTACGGCGCGAGCAGCGCGCAGAATGCCACGGCGTTGGACGGCTCGCGGCCCTCGCCGACCGCCACATCAATGTGCGGCAGGGTCGCCCACGCCAGCTGGCGCCGGCGCACGACCTCGCCGCCGGCGGGCACGAACGACAGCCGGACCGGGGTCGCGACCGGCCGGACCGCGGGCTCGTCGGCCCACACCCGGTGCCAGGCGCGCTCTTCGTCGTCGAGCTCCGGCTCGGCCTCGGCCGCCTCGGCGTCGTCCGTCTCGCCGTCGTCGGTGTCCTCGTCCTCGTCGTCGTCCTCGTCGTCGTCCTCGCCCGGATCGTCGGGCTCGGCATCATCATCGTCGTAGGCGATCTTCGCGATCGTCGACCGCGGCACCACCCCGGCGACCGGCGGGGCGGCGGCCGGCGCGCCCTCGCCCTCGAGCAGGCCGGCCAGGTACGGCGACAGCACGTCGAGCACGCCGGTCTCGACCAGCAGCTCGAACGACCGGCGGGCGGCACCGCCGCGCATCAGCCGGTGTATCTCCTCGAGCAGTCGGGGCGGAGCGCACTTGCTGATCTCGCCGCGCCAGCGCAGCAGCGCGTTCCAGGTCGCCGGCTCGAACCCGAAGTCGAGCCGCGCGGCGAACTTGATCGCGCGCAGGATGCGGACCGGGTCCTCCTGGAACCGGATGTCGGGGTCGCCGATCGTCCGCATCAGCCGGGCGTCGAGGTCGGCGAGGCCGCCGACGTGGTCGATGACCTCCTCGCGCTCGACGTCGTAGAACAGGCCGTTGATCGTGAAGTCGCGGCGCCGGGCGTCCTCGGTCTCGGTCCCGAACACGTTGTCCCGGCGGATCAGCAGATCATGGTCGTCCTCGTCGCGCGGGTTGGCGCGGAACGTCGAGGTCTCGATGATCTTCGAGCCGAAGAACACGTGGGCGAGGCGAAACCGGCGGCCGATGATCCGGCAATTGCGGAACGTGGCCTTGATCTCGTTGGGGGTCGCGCTGGTGGCGACGTCGAAGTCCTTGGGTTTGCGGGCGACCAGGAGATCGCGAACACAGCCGCCCACCAGGTACGCATTGTGGCCGGCTCGGGCAAGCTTGCGGACCACGCGATCCGCATCGGGATCGATCGCGGCTCGGTCGAGCGAAGGCATCGTGCCAACGAGCCCTACCATGGGCGCTTGATCTCCGGCAAGTACGCGAACCTTCTGTGATGTTCTGCTGTCGCTAACCAGGCGACTCCCGACGACAGCCCGACCGAGCCTCAGCGACCCATCTGACCGGCCGGTTCAGGGGGTAGCCACCTTGTCCGATCCGACCGAACCCGCGCTCGATCCGGCGCCCGTCTCCGGCGCGCCGACCGACGACGCGGCCGGCCTGCGGGCCGGGGAGGCCGACGCCCTGGCGCTGATCGCCGGCGGCATCGCCCACGACTTCAACAACCTGCTGGTCGGGGTGCTGGCCGAGGCCAGCCTGGCCCGGGAGGATCCGGACCTGTCCGACCCGACCCGCGAGTCGCTGCGCCGGATCGAGGCCGCCGCCGGCCGGATGGCCCAGCTCACCCGCCAGCTCCTGGCCTACGCCGGCCGCGGCCGGCTGATCACCCAGGCGCTCGACCCCGAGCTGATGATCGCCGAGCTCCGCGACCAGCTGAGCCGGGTGGTCGAGCCGCCGGCGGCGCTGGCGATCGGCCTGCACGCCGGGTCGACCGCGGTCGAGGCCGACCCGCAGCTCCTGCGCCAGGTCGTCATCAACCTGGTCGCCAACGCCAGCGACGCCGGGCCGCGCCGGGTCGAGGTGATCAGCCGCCGGGTCACCCGCGACGCGGCGACGTGGTGGCAGCTCGAGATCGCCGACGACGGCTCCGGCATCGACCCGCAGGCGCTCGGCCGGATCTTCGAGCCGTTCTTCTCGACCAAGCGCGACCGCCACGGCCTGGGGCTGTCGGCCGTGCACGGCATCGTCCGCCGGCTCGGCGGCGACATCGAGGTCGAGTCGCGGCTCGGCCAGGGCACCCGGTTCCGGGTCCGGCTGCCGGTGCGATCCGGCACCGGGGCGGCCCCGCGCGCAACGCCCGCGCCGGCGACCGGGCCGATCCCCCGGCTGGCCGGGCTGCGCGTGCTGATCGCCGACGACGAGCCGTCGGTCCGCGCCACCGTCCGCCGGCTGCTCGAGCGGCGCGGCGCCGAGGTCACGGTCGCGGCCGACGGCGAGGAGGCCGAGCGCCAGCTGGCGATCCAGCCGTTCGACCTGGTGATCGCCGACGTCACGATGCCGCACCGCACCGGCTACGACGTGCTGGCGTTTGCCCGGCATCACCGGCCCGCGCTGCCGGTGATCCTGATGTCGGGCTACACCGCCCGGGTCCGGGGCGAGGGCTCCGAGGAGGAGCCCGACGTGTTCATCGAGAAGCCGTTCACCGCCAAGGTGCTCGACGCCGCGATCGACGAGGTCCTGCGCCTGCGTCGCTAGCGCGCGCGCAGCAGCAGCTTGCCCCACGGGTCGAACACCTCGGGCGTGGTCGCCGGCAGGACGAGCGAGCTCTCGCCGATCATCGGCTCGTAGCCGCGCGCGACGACCATCAAGCTGTAGGTGCCGGGCGTCGGCACCGGCTGCTTGAGCGAGACCTCGCCCTGCGCGTTGGACCGGCCGTAGGCCAGAACCTGATCGTCGAGCCGGTTGACGTCGACCTGATCGGCCGCCACGCCGGGCCGCAGCACCATGACCAGCGCGTCGCGCACCGGCGCCTCGCTGACCGCGTCGAGCACCCGGCTCTGCAGCTGGACGCCCTCGGCCGGCGCCTCGATCGCCGACGGCTGGAGCTCGACGTCGGTGTGGCCCTCGCGCGGGGTCCAGCCGGCGCTGGCGATCGCGAGCAGCTCGCTGGCCGCGGCGATCGGCCGGATCCGGCCGCCGGCCTGGACGACCTCGGTGACGTCGCCGGCGGCGTTCTGCTTGACCCGCACCGCCGAGGCGATGCCGACCAGCTGGCCGGCGTCGTCGACGACCGGGCCGCCGGAGTTGCCGTGGCGGATCGCCGCGTCGGTCTTGAGGAAGTCCTTGCCGACCGCGCCGTCGACGCCGGCCCAGCCGATCGCCTCGCCCTCGCTGAGGGTCAGGCCGCCGCCGCCGACATCGGGGTAGCCGAGCACCCAGAGCCGCTGACCCATCTTGACGTCGGCGGCCTTGGCCAGGGGCAGGGTCGGCCACGCGTTGCGCCCCGCGGACGACGGCGGCCAGGCCCGGCCGTCGAGGTCGAGGTCGCACTTGATCAGCGCCAGGTCGAGCTCGCGCTGCAGCTTGCCGCGGGCCGGCACGCCGGCGCAGAACAGCTGCGGCGCCTTGTCCTGCTCGCTGAACCGGCCGATCACGAACACGTCGTGGAGCCGGCCGTGCTGGTCGTGGATGACGTGGAAGTTGGTGAGGATCGAGCCGTCCTTGCCGACGATCACGCCCGAGCCGCCGCCGCGGGCATGGAGCCGGCCGTCGATCACGTCGGCGACGACGATCATCACGGTCGACTCGAACGCGTGCGACACCGCGTTGGGGTACTTGCGGGCGGACAGGTGGCCGGTCTGGGGCACGAGCGGCAGGCCGGTCTGGGTCGCGACCCGCAGGGTCGGGGCGACGATCTCCTCGATCCGCTCGATCGCGGCCGGGCTGCCGAACAAGGTCAGGACGTAGATCTGCTCGCGGTCGATCGTCGCGTACTCGACGGCGCGGTCGATGCGCGGCACGTCGCCCTTCTCGGCGGCGTGGGCGAACCGGTAGGCGGTGCGCAGCCACTGGTGGTCCTCGACCGAGCGGACCGAGCTGTCGTCGAGCGCGTAGAGCTCGCCCCACCGGGTCCGGCGATCGAGGTCCAGGCCGGTGACAATGTTGCTCCACGCCGGCTTCTTGTCGATCAGGACCTCGATGCGCGCGGTCGGGTCGATCGGCGAGCCGAGCTCGACGTGGTACAGGCCGTCGGGCTTGCCGGGCGCGGCGCCCGGGGCGGTGTCGCGGGCGAGCCGGGGCGGGGGCAGCGGCGCGCCGATCTGCGGCAGCCAGCCGCGCGGGTGCTCGAAGCGCAGGCCGTGGGCCGGGTCGAACGCGACGGTCGGCGGGGTGACCAGGTGGTCCCAGGCGCGGCCGGCGATGATGATGACGACCAGGGCGGCGAGGATCACGAAGCCGTCGTAGCGGTGGTACTGGTCGCGGAGCTCGGCGAGGTCGGTCCGGGCGCGGCGGCGGAGCCGGGCGATCGCGGCGGCGGCGATCGCGACCGGGTCGAGGTCGTCGTCGCCGGCGTCCTCGACGGGCAGCTGGTCGGTCCGAGCGGCGGTGGCGGCGGCCTGGCCGGTGACGCGCAGCGGGTCGACTCGGACGGTCGGCGGGTTCGCGATCGGCCGGGCCGGGGGGCCCTCCGGGGACACGGTGCTGGCGGCGATGTCCTCGGCGAGCGCGCGCAGGATCAGATCGCGCTGCAGCCGGGCGGTGGTCTCCGGGCTGGCCGTGGCGTCGGATGGCGGCGGCGGGATCGCGAGGCGCTCGGCCTCGCCCGAGACCATGCGGGCGCGCGCGGCCTCGATCGCGGCGCCGGCGGCCGCGGCCGCGACCATGGCGGCGCCCTGCGCCGACTCGATGTTGCCGACCATCTCGCCGACGATCCGCGCGGCCTCGTACGCGGCGCCGGCCGCGGTCGGCAGCTGGCCGGTCAGCGGCGCCGGCGGCGAGGCGGGCAGGACGAGATCGGGCACGACGGCCTCGGGCTGGGCCGGCGCGGCGAGCGGCCAGCCGTCGTCGTGCGCGGCGGGCTCGGGCTCGGGCGCGCCGGCGGGCGGCTTCGGATCCTCGGGCTCGCTCACGCGTCGGCCCTCCGGAACGGCGAGGCCTCGAGCAGCCGCAGCGAGCCCAGCCAGATGAGGCCGAACATCGCCGCCGCGGTCACCGCCGCGTAGCCGACCGCGTACCACGGGTGCTGGTCGAGCCCGCGGGTCGCGACCCAGCTCTCGACCAGCGTGAACTGGCCGTTGAGCAGCGCCGAGCCGAGCAGGCCGGCCATCAGCCGCAGGCCGCGCGCCGGGGCGCTGCGCCGCGAGAACTTCACCCGGCCCATCACGTAGCCGAGCACGCCGGCGAACGACGCGTGCGCCAGCGTGGTCACCACCGCGTGGGCCGCGCCGAGCGACAGGTAGACCTGCTGGTTCTGGCTCGACAGCCAGTGGAAGTTGCCCCACGCCGCGAACCCCGTGCCGCAGGCCATCATATAGACGATGCCGTCCATCGGCTCGTCGAACTCCCGCGACATGTAGATGGTGTAGCGAACCACCGCGTACTTGCACATCTCCTGGGCGAGGCCGACGACCAGCACCGCGTGGACGATGCGGTCGAGCGAGAACGGCGAGAGCCCGGGGACCGCGAGCGCCAGGCTCGGCGCCGCGTGGCCCTGGACGAAGTCGGCGAGCGGCGCGGCGATCACCGCGCCGAGCACGCACACGCCGGCGACCAGCTGCTTGGGCTCGGGCTCGTGGCGATCGAGCAGGTAGAAGAACCCGAGCCACAGCGCCGCCGGGATCCCGGCCATCGCCGCGGCCAGGATCGGCCCGAGGTGCACCGACTCGTGGAGGCCGGCGACCAGCTCGACCAGCCCGGCGAGCAGGACGAAGCCCACCAGACCCGCCAGCAGCAGGAACTTGGTGCCGACCAGTGTCCGGGCCCGGCGGAGCGACCACCGCGGACTTTGCATCTCGCCAATTCTACGCTGCACACGCTTTGCGCGGGCGTTCGGTCACCCGTAGAATCGGCCCTTCGGATTCTTCCTCAGGTGTTATGGCAAAAAACCGCGGTACAGACGCGCAGTTGCTGACCATGCACGAGCTGGCTAGCTACCTGCACCTCGATGAGGCAACGGTCTCCAAGCTCGTGATGCAAGGCAAGATCCCCTCGCTGCAGGTCGACCGGCAGTGGCGGTTCAAGCCCAGCGCGATCGATGAGTGGATCGAGCAGCAGCTGGTCGGCGAAGACGAGAACTTCGAGGACGTGCCCGACGGCCTCAAGCTGCCGCTCGAGGATCTGGTCCCCGATCAGGCGATCATCAC
>DASWOO010001198.1:0-1610 GCA_036404335.1 Kofleriaceae bacterium | reverse complement strand
ACGCCGATCGGTTCGACGCGGCGATGTTCGGCATCGCGCCGCGCGAGGCCGACGCGATGGACCCGCAGCAGCGCTGGCTGCTCGAGGTCGCGTGGCACGCGCTCGAGCACGCGGGCATCGCGCCCGACGGGCTGGCCGGCTCGCCGACCGGGGTGTTCGTCGGGCTCAGCCCGACCGGCGATTACGCGAGCCTCAAGGGCTGGCAGCTCGATCGCACGGTGATCGACGCGTACGACAGCACCGGCAACGCGCCGAGCATCGCGGCCGGCCGGCTGGCCTACGTGCTCGGGTTGACCGGCCCGGCGCTGGTCGTCGACACCGCGTGCTCGTCGTCGCTGGTCGCGCTGCACCTCGCGGCCGCGAGCCTGCGGCGCGGCGAGTCCACGCTCGCGATCGTGGCCGGCGTCAACGCGATCCTCGGGCCCGACACGACGATCGCGTACTGCAAGACCCGCATGCTGTCGCCGACCGGGCGGTGCCGGACGTTCGACGCCGCGGCCGACGGCTACGTCCGCGGCGAGGGCGCCGGCGCGATCGTGCTCAAGCGGCTGGCCGACGCGCGGCGCGACGGCGACCCGGTCCACGCCGTGGTGCGCGGCTCGGCGGTCAACCAGGACGGCAAGACCAACGGGCTGACCGCGCCGAGCAGCGCGGCGCAGCAGCGCGTGATCGCGGCAGCGCTCGCCGACGCCGGGGTCACCGCCGCGGCCATCGGCTACCTCGAGGCGCACGGCACCGGCACGCGGCTGGGCGATCCGATCGAGCTGGCGGCCGCGGGCGCGGTGCTCGGCGCCGGGCGCACCGCCGAGCACCCGGTGCTGATCGGCTCGGTCAAGACCAACATCGGCCACCTCGAGGCGGCCGCGGGCCTCGCCGGGCTGGTCAAGGTCGTGCTGGCGATGCGCCACGGCCTGGTGCCGCCGCACCTCCACCTGTCGGCGATCAACCCCGAGATCGACCGCGGCGCGTTCGCGTTCGGCGTGCCGACCCGGCTGACCCCGTGGCCGGTGATCGGCGGCCGCAAGCTGGCGGGCATCAGCTCGTTCGGGTTCAGCGGCACCAACGCGCACGTGATCGTCGAGGCCGGTGCGCCGGCGTCGGCGGCTGGACCGACCGCGCCGGCGGGCGTCGTGCTCGCGGTGTCGGCGCGCACCGCCGACGGGCTGCGCGCGCTGGTCGAGCGCCACGCCGCTGCGCTGGCCGCGCTGCCGGCCGGGCCGGGCGCCGCCGACGTGCTGGCGAGCTACGCGCGGACCGCGGGCGACGGCCGCGCGCACCTGGCGTGCCGGCTCGCGGTCGTGGGCGAGACCGCCGACGACCTGGTCGCCGCGCTGCGCGCCGCGCCGGTGCCGGCCCGCGGCGTGCGGGCGGGCGCGCCGCCGCGGGTCCGGCTCGCGCTGGTCGGCGCGCCGGGCGCCGGCAGCGGCCGCGCGCTGTTCGACGGCGAGCCGGTGTTCCGCGCCGCGCTCGAGCGCGCCGACGCGCTGGCCCGGCCGGCGCTCGGCGGCTCGGTGATCGAGGCGCTGTACCGAGACGCCGCGCGGCTCGCCGAGCCGGCGTACGCGACGGCGGCGCAGCAGGCGCTGCACGGCGCGCTGGTCGCGGTGTGT
>DASWOO010001197.1:0-7367 GCA_036404335.1 Kofleriaceae bacterium | reverse complement strand
TCGGCGCCGAGCTCGTCGGCGGTCATCCAGCGCCATTCGATCACGTCGGCGCGTTCCTCGTCGGTCCAGCCCTCACGGCTGGGGTCGAAGCGATCGGTCCGGATGTCGTACCAGGCCCAGTGTCCACGCTGATACGGATGCCAGCGCTGATCGGGCTCGAAGTCCTCTTCCCTGAACGGCGCCGGCACGGTGTCGAGCACCAGTCCGGTCTCCTCGCGCAGCTCGCGGACCGCGGCCTCGAGCGGGGTCTCGCCCGGCTCGAGCTCGCCGCCGATCGGCAGCCAGGTCTGCAGCCGGCGATGCTCGATCACCAGCACGCGATCACCGCGGCGGGCATAGACGGCTACGGAGAACGCACGACGAACATCAGAGCTCACGGGTCAGGCAATACCTGAAAGTCGATCGCATTCGAAGCCTGATCGTTCACCGTCACGTACAGCGCGGTCGACCCGGCCGGCGCCGCGGGCGGGATCACGATCTCGGCCGACGTATCGCTGTAGCCGGTCACCGTGGCCCGCACCGGATCGGCCAGGCCGATCACGACCTCGCCGCCCGCGGCGGCGCAGTCGCCCGACCCGCCGCACAGCCGGCGGCCGGTCAGCGTGACGGTCGCGCCGGCCGGGGTCATCGCCGGCGCCACCGCGTCGAGCCGCGGCCCACCGTCGTCGCCGCACCCGGCGAGCGCCAGCGCCAGTAGCGCCCGCTTCACTTCGGGACTTTTTCCCAGTCCTCGAGGAACTTCTTGAGCCCGATGTCAGTCAGCGGGTGCTTGGCGAGCATCTGCAGCACGCTCAGCGGCGCGGTCACGACGTGGGCGCCCATCATCGCCGCCTCGTGGATGTGCTCGGGGTGGCGGACCGACGCGACCAGCACCTGGGTCTCGAACGCGTAGTTATCGTAGATCTGCAGGATCTCGCTGATCAGGTGCATGCCGTTGGTCGAGATGTCGTCGAGCCGGCCGACGAACGGCGAGATGTACGTCGCGCCGGCCTTGGCGGCGAGCAGCGCCTGCGTCGCCGAGAAGCACAGCGTGACGTTGGTCTTGATGCCCTCCTCGGACAGCGTCCGCACGGCTTTCATGCCCTCGGCCAGCATCGGGATCTTGACCACGATGTTGGGGCGCATCGCGGCGTACTCCCGCGCCTCGCGCATCATGTCGTCGTACTTGGTGCCGACGACCTCGGCCGAGACGGGTCCCTTGACCACGTCGCAGATCTCGAGGAGCACGTCCTTGAACTTCCGGCCGGCCTTGGCGACCAGGGACGGGTTGGTGGTGACGCCGTCGACGAGCCCCATCGCCGAGGCCTCGCGAATTTCCTTGATGTCTGCCGTGTCGATGAAGAACTTCATGGCGAGCCTCCGTTGCACCCAGGACAACGAGCACGTAGCGTGCCGAACTGGCGCAACTCTACGAGCCACGACGCGCCGTTTCAATCATGCCTACTGTCCGTGTCGGAACCGTCGATCTCCCCGAGCGCATCGAGCGCGAACCCTATTTCCGCACCCTGCGTTACCTCGAGCTGTCGGCGCTGTTCGCCGCGCCGCTCAAGGCGGTGTCGCTCACCAAATGGAAAGCCGCGGCGCCGGCGCACAGCCTCGGGCTCGTCGCGCCCTGGGTGCTCACCCAGCGCAAGCCACCGCGCAGCGATCGGTCGTGGCACCACGACGCCTCGGTCGGCGACTTTCGCGACAGTGGTCACGGGCGCTCGGCGCTCGCTGCGTTTCGCGACGCGGTCGCGGCGCTGTCCGCCCGCCACGCCGTGTTTCGCTCGCCGCCGCAGTTCGCGCCATCGCAGGCCAACCGCGACCGGCTGAAGCAATTCTTCACGGAGATAGCAACCGAGGAGTCGGTCGGCACCTCGCGCGTCTGGGTGCCCGATGGCCTGTGGGAAGCCCGCGGCGCCGTGAAGTTCGCGACCGAGCTCGGGGTGATCTGCGCGATCGACCCGCTGGTCTACGACCCGATGACGCCGGAGGAGGTCTACGAAGATCTCGAAGCCAGCGCGCTGTACTTCCAGGTCACCGGCCTCGGCCGCACCGGGCCGATCCGTTCGGAGAAGCTCGACGACCTGGCCGCGCTCGTCGAGCACTACGAGAGCATCGACCTGACGATCGCGTTCGCGTCGCCGTCGCGCTGGAAGGACGCGCGCAACTTCCAGACGCTGCTGGGCGACAGCGCCTCCAGCGACGAGGCGATCGACAGCGACCATGAAGATCTTGACGAAGATCAAGATCCCGACGCTGAAGAAGAAGACGACGACGAGCTGGCGTAATTTCCAGCTCGGCTGTCAAACTGGCAATCAGAACACGAACGTCGCGAGCGGAATCGGCAGCTCGCCGGCCTTCTTCGGCTTGTCCGTGACCGGATGAGCGGCTGGAGCACGAGCTCTTTCAACCATTTGCAGCATCGGCTCGGCCCGGCGGGTGGCAGCAACGGCCACCGTCTTCTTCGTGCGACTTCCACTTCCCTTACGCGCCGCCGGGCGCGCGGTCATCACCTTGGATCGCATTCAAACTCCTCGGAGTTCAGGTCCTGTTTTGACTCTACGGATCCCGTGAATCCACTGTCAATGTAGGCGATCTGATTCCTTTACTTCCGCCGGCGGCCCCCGTATAACCTCGGTCACTTCCGCAGGGATTACGGAGATTTATGGACGCCAAGAGCGGTATCGAGGTCGCCTCGTTGCAAGGTGCCCCACTCGACGCACAAGTGGACCTTCTTGCGTTTACGACGTTCGGCGAGCCGGGCAAGGACTCTGTGTTCAGATCGGTCGACACCGCGCTCGGCGGTGTCCTGGCCGAGATCGCGAAGTCGGAGTCGTTCGACGGCAAGCTCGGTCAGAGCATCGTCGTCCACACCCACGGTCGGATCCGCGCCAAGCGCGTGCTCGTGCTCGGCGGTGGCCAGCGCGGCGAGTTCGCCAACGCCAGCATGCGCGACCTGACCGCGACGGCGGCTCAGGCCGCGAACAAGGCCGGCGCGGCGTCGGTCGGCTTCGTGCTGCCCACGCTCGGTGACAGCCGCGCGCCGATGCTGCTCCAGCTCGCGGCCGAGGGCGTCTACCTCGGCACGTACAAGTTCGGCCGCTACTTCACCGGCGACGACCACAAGCGGCCGATGGCGCTCGCGGCGTTCGGGTTCTTCGGCGACATCAAGGGCAAGAAGCCCAACGCCGCGCAGGCCCGCGCGTTCCAGACCGCCGTGGTCCGCGGCGCCACCGTCGCGCAGGCGGTCAACCACGCCCGCGACCTGATCAACGAGCCCGCCGCGATCGTCACGCCGGCCGCGCTCGCCGCCGACGCCCAGGCGATCGCCAGGAAGCACAAGGCGACGATGGCCGTGACCGTGCTCGACGCCAAGAAGTGCGAGGAGCTCGGCATGGGCATGTTCCTCGCCGTCGGCCGCGGCTCGGACCAGGAGCCGCGCTTCATCCACATGATTTACAAGCCCGCCAAGAAGCCCAAGAAGCGGATCTGCTTCATCGGCAAGGGCATCACCTTCGACTCCGGCGGCTACTCGCTCAAGCCGTCGCAGGCGATGGAGGACATGAAGGTCGACATGTCGGGCGCCGCCGCGGTGATCTCGGCGATGGACGCGATCGGCACGCTCGGCTCGGACCACGAGATCCACGTCGTCGCCGCGTGCTGCGAGAACATGGTCTCGGGCCGCGCCTACAAGCTCGGCGACGTCCTGCACTCGATGGACGGCACCACGGTCGAGATCAACAACACCGACGCCGAGGGCCGGCTGACCCTGGGCGACGCGATCACCTACGCGCGCACCAAGATCCAGCCCGACGAGATGTTCGACTTCGCGACGCTGACCGGCGCGTGCATGGTCGCGCTCGGACCGTACACCGCGGGCGTGATGTCGGACCACGAGGCGCTGGTCCGCGGCTGGCTCGCGACCGCCGAGCGCACCGGCGAGGACATGTGGCGGCTACCGCTCAACGCGCGGCTGCGCGAGCAGCTCAAGAGCTCGGTCGCCGACCTGCGCAACACCGGCGACCGGTTCGGCGGCGCGATCACCGCCGGCCTGTTCCTCAAGACGTTCGCCAAGGACACGCCGTGGGTCCACGTCGACATCGCCGGTCCGGCCTCGCTGTCGTCGACCCGGCCGTCGCAGCCCAAGGGCGGCACGGGTTATGCCGTCTCGACGATCGTCGAGTACGCGACCGCCAGGTAGACTTTTCGGTTACGCCCAGCTAAAATCAGCGGGCGGAGTATTGACTTGAAGCAACAATTCGCAGTTGGCGATAAGGCTGTCTATCCGGTTCACGGAGTCGCTGAGGTGATGGCGCTGGAGCAGCGCGACATCGGCGGGAGCCAGACCGCGGTGTACATCCTCAAGGTCCTCGACACCGGGCTCAAGATCATGGTGCCAACGAGCAACGCCGGCTCGGTCGGGCTCCGCGACCTCATCACCGCCAAGCAGGTGAAGGAGGTCTACTCGATCCTCAAATCGCGCGACATCCCGCGCGACACCCAGACCTGGAACCGGCGTTATCGCGAGTACATGGAGAAGATCAAGACCGGCAGCGTGTTCGAGATCGCCGAGGTGCTGCGCGATCTGTGCGTGCTGCGGCTGACCAAGGAGCTGTCGTTCGGCGAGCGCAAGATGCTCGACACGGCCCGCTCGCTGCTGGTCAAGGAGCTCGCGATCGCCAAGGGCATCGACGAGCCGAAGCTGAGCGCCGAGATCGACGCGATCTTCGCGCCCGCGGCGGCGTAGCTAGTAGCGCAGGAACGCGCTGCCCCAGGTGAGGCCGGCGCCGAACGCGACGAGGCAGACCAGGTCGCCGGGCTTGATCTTGCCCAGCTCCAGCGCCTCGAACATGCAGATCGGGATCGTGGCGGCGGTGGTGTTGCCGTACTTCTGGATGTTGTTGTGCATCCGCTCGGGCGGCAGCCCGATCATCTGCGCGACCATCTGATTGATCCGCAAGTTCGCCTGGTGCGGGATCACCATGTCGATGTCCGGCAGCTTGAGGTTGTTGGCGATCATGCCCTCCATCATCACGGCCGGCAGCTTGGTGACGGCGTGCTTGAAGACCTTCTTGCCGTTCATCTGCGGGTAGTGCCGGCGCTCGGCCATTGCCTCGGCGGAGATCCGCGGATTGCGCGCGCTCGCCGGGTACTCGGTCCACAGGATCTCGGCCTCGGCGCCGTCGGCGTGGATGTGCGTCGACAGGATCAGGTGCTCGTCGTCGGTCGCGCGGCCGATCACGGCGGCGCCGGCGCCATCACCGAACAGCACGGTGACGTCGCGGCCTGCGGTCGAGATGTCGATGCCGGTCGAGTGGACCTCGGCGCCGATCAGCAGGATCGTCTTGAACGCGCCGCTGCGGATGTACGCGTCGGCGATCGACAGGCCGTAGATGAACCCCGAGCACTGCTGGCGGATGTCGAGGCAGGGGATGTCCTTGAGGCCGAGCGCGCGCTGGACGAACACGCCGGTGCCGGGGAAGTTGAAGTCCGGCGACAGGGTCGCGAGGATGATCATGTCGATCGACTTCGGGTCGACGTTGGCGCGCTCGAGCGCCTGCTTGGCCGCGGCCGTCGCCAGGGTCGTGCCGGTCTCGCCCGGCGAGACCCAGCGTCGCTCCTCGATGCCGGTGCGCTCGACGATCCACTCGTGCGTCGTCTCCATCAGCGTCGCGAGCTCGTGGTTGGTCACCACGCGCGACGGCACGCTCATCCCGAGGCCCAGCAGCCGGCTGCGGTTAGTCATCGGCATTGGCTACCACAGCGTCGAACATGCAATCGAGCTTTCCCGATCAAGCTCGCGGTGACTCGCCGCGTCACCGCGAGCCGCGGTATCGTCGGCGCATGAACGTGTTGCTGGTCCGACATGGCGAGACGTTGTGGAACCACGAAGGCCGCTATCAAGGTCGGACCGACGTACCGCTGTCCGAGGCCGGTCAGCGCCAGGTCCAGGCGCTCGGCGAGCGCCTCGCGCACCTGTCGATCGCCGTCGCGATCTCGTCGCCGCTGAGCCGGACGATGGCGACCGCCCGGGCGATCCTCGGCACCCGGCTCGTGCCGCTCGAGACCGACGAGGGGCTGCTCGAGATCTCGCACGGCCAGTGGGAGGGCCAGCTCGCCAGCGACATCGAGATCTCGCACGCGGAGCTGTTCGGCACCTGGCGCAGCCGCCCCGAGCGCGACGTCCCCGCCGGCCCGGGCGCCGAGACCCTGGGCGACGTCGAGGAGCGCGCCTGGCCGGTCCTGGTCCGCACCTGCGCCCGGCTCGGCGCGGACGACACCGCGCTGATCGTCGCGCACGACGCCGTCAACCGCGCCCTGCTCTGCCGCGTCCTGGGCCTGCCGCTGAGCCGCGTCTGGATGTTTCGCCAGGCGCCGTCCGCGCTCAACGTCCTCGCCGGCCCGACGATCGGCGAGCTCCAGGTCGTCCGGCTCAACTACGCCGAGCACGTCGCGCCGTTGCTACAGGAAGCCAGGCACCGGGCGCTCTAGTCGCCCGGCGTTACACGTCGAGGTTTCTGACGTTGAGCGCGTTCTCTTCGATGAACTCGCGGCGCGGCTCGACGAGGTCACCCATGAGCTTGGTGAAGATGCCGTCGGCGGCCTCCATCTCCTCGATCTTCACCTTGAGCAGGTTGCGCTTGGTGGGGTCCATCGTCGTCTCCCACAGCTGCTCGGCGTTCATCTCGCCCAGGCCCTTGTAGCGCTGGATCTGCAGGCCCTTGCGGCCCAGCTCTTCGATCGCCGTCGCGATCTCGTCCCAGTTTTTCATGTCCTGCGGGTCGTGGCCATGCGGGGTCAAGGCCAGCGGGCTCGCGAGGGTCTGGCGCAGCTCCTGGCTGATCCGGCGCAGCTCGCTGAACTCGGCCGAGCGCACGACGTCCGAGCTGATCAGCGTCTGGCGGCGGATGCCGTGGACGCCGGCGGGGAACTTGAGCTCCCAGGTGCCGTGCTCGGGGTCCTGGGTGTACGTCGCCGTGGCCTGGCCGAGCTCGCCGTGGCGGCGGGTGATCTCCGCCATGACCTCGGCGGCGATCCGCTGGAGCTTGTCGCGATCCTTGAGGTCGGCCTCGGACAGCTCGGCCTCGGCGAACTGCGCGGTGATCCGGCCGTCGCCGCGCTTGTCGAGCTGGGCGCGCAGCCGGCGGGCCTGGCCGATCTCCTTGACCAGCGCCGCCAGCCCGTCGCCGGTGATCGGGTCGCCGGAGCCGCGGCTCAGCGTCGTCTCGCGGCACACGCTATCGAGCAGGTAGTCCTCGAGCGCGCCCTCGTTCTTGAGGTACAGCTCGGTCTTGCCCTTCTTCACTTTGTAGAGCGGCGGCTGGGCGATGTAGACGTGGCCCTTCTCGAACAGCTCGTTGAAGTGGCGGAAGAAGAACGTC
>DASWOO010001196.1:0-2585 GCA_036404335.1 Kofleriaceae bacterium | reverse complement strand
TCGCTGACCGAGTTCGTCCGGTTACCGGACGGCCGCCGCGTCGACCTCGGCTGGACCGGCCCCCGGTTCGAGGCCGATGGCCGGCCGATCGCGTCCGATGGCCGGCTGCCGCTCGTCGAGTTCCGGCTCGAGCTCGGCCTGCCGGTCTGGACGTTCTCCGGCCTGGGCATCACGATCGAGCGCCGGGTCGTGCTGTCGTACTCGCAGAACACGACGGTCATCCAGTACAGCCTGGTCGAGGGCGGGCCGCTGCGGCTCGAGCTGCGCCCGGCGCTGCAGTTCCGCGGCCACGATGACCTGGTCTCGACGCAGATCCCGGCGCCGTACGCGCTGCGCGCGGTGGCGTCGCAGATCGAGCTGACCGCGCCCGGCGGGCTGCCGCCGCTGCGGCTGTACCTGCACGGCGATCAGACGACGTTCGTGATCGAGCCGATGGCGGTGCCCGACATCGTCTACGCGATCGAGGAGAGCCGCGGCTATGCGGCCAACGGCAAGCTGTACAGCCCCGGCCGGTTCCGCGCCGACCTGGCGCCCGGCCGCCAGGCCGCGCTGATCGCGTCGACCGAGCCGTGGGAGGCCGTGCTGCCGGTCTCGGCGAACGAGGCGATCGCCGCCGAGCTCGACCGCCGGCGCCGGCTGCTCGACGCCGCGCCGCCCGCCGCGCGGACCGGCCCGGCCGCCGATCTGGTGATCGCCGCCGACCAGTTCGTGATCCGCCCCGCCGGCCGCCACGAGGACCACATCCGCGCGCGGATCTCCGGCCACGAGGCGTGGACGGTGATCGCCGGCTACCACTGGTTCACCGACTGGGGCCGCGACACGATGATCTCGCTCGAGGGCCTGACCCTCGCGACCGGCCGGCAGGGCGAGGCCAGCGCGATCCTGCGGATGTTCGCGCACCACATCCGCGATGGCCTGGTCCCCAACATGTTCCCCGAGGGCGCCAACGAGGGCCTGTACCACACGGCCGACGCGACGCTGTGGTTCTTCCACGCCGTCGATCGCTACGTGCGGGCCAGCGGCGATCGCCGGCTGCTCGCGGAGCTGTTGCCCGCGCTGCTCGACATCGTCGAGCACCACCTGCGCGGCACCGCGTTCGGGATCCACGTCGATCCCGCCGACGGCCTGCTCGCGCAGGGCGCCGCCGGCTACCAGCTGACCTGGATGGACGCCAAGGCCGGAGACTGGGTGGTCACGCCCCGCCGGGGCAAGGCCGTCGAGATCAACGCGCTCTGGTACAACGCCGTCCGGCTGCTCGAGGGCTGGCTCGCCGCGGCCGGCGATGAGGCCGGCGCGGCGCGGATGAAGGGCGTCGCCGACCAGACCTACGAGGCGTTCAACCGCCGGTTCTGGAACCCCGAGCGCGGCCATCTGTTCGACGTGATCGACGGCGAGCACGGCGACGATCCCGCGTGCCGGCCCAACCAGCTGTTCGCGATGTCGCTGTCCAACCCCGTGCTCGCGCCGACGTTCTTCAAGGCCGTGCTCGAGACCGTCGAGCGCCAGCTGGTGACGCCGCTGGGCCTGCGGTCGCTGTCGCCCGATCACCCCGACTACAAGCGCAACTATCACGGCGATCTGCTGACCCGCGACGGCGCGTACCACCAGGGCACGGTGTGGAGCTGGCTGATCGGCTCCTACGTCGACGCCCTGCTGCGGGTCTATCCCGACGACACCGCGCGCGCGCGCCGCGCGCTCGACGGGCTCATCACCCACCTCGGCGAGAACTGCATCGGCTACGTCGGCGAGGTCTTCGACGCCGAGCCGCCGTACACGCCGGGTGGCTGCGTCGCGCAGGCCTGGGGTGTGGCGGAGCTGCTCCGCTGCCTCCTGCGAACCGAGCGCTGACGCCTCGCCTCGCCCGCCGATCGGGCAGGCAGGAACCCGGCGATCGGGGCCTTGGGATCGGCACGATCGATGCTCATGATCTGCTCAGGAGATCATCGTGCAGAACCACAATGCCCACGCGACGAATCTTCCGGATGCCGAACCGACCGCGCCGGGCGAGCCGCCGCGCCGATGGCAGGCCGAGGTCATCGAGCTGCTGCAGCACGCCGCGGCGCTGTGCAGCGAGCACAACATCGACGCCGATGCCTTCATGAGCAAGGCCTGGTCGGCGTACATCGAATCGCGCCCCGGGCTGCGCGATCAGCTCGAAGAGGCGCACCTCGCGGCGCAGCTCGACGAGCTTCGCAAGCTCGGCCGGATGGGCGAAGCCTAGGCTTCGTTGACGGTAACTTTGACCATCTTGATCGGCGTCTTGGGGCGATCGCCCGGGCCGGTCTGAGCGGTCTCGATCTTCTTGACCACGTCCATGCCGGCCGTGATCTTGCCGAACACCGGGTGCTTCGACTGACCCGGCGTGAACCAGTCGAGGTACGAGTTGTGGACGGTGTTGATGAAGAACTGCGCGCCGCCCGAGTCGGGGCGGCCGGTGTTCGCCATCGACAGCGTGCCCGGCTCGTTCGACAGCTTGTGGGCCGTCGGGTGCTCGTCCTTGATCTTGCCGAACGGCGAGTCGCCGGTCCCACAGCGCTGGCTGTTGGGATCCTTCGAGAACTCGCAGCCGAACTGGATCATGAAGT
>DASWOO010001195.1:0-5446 GCA_036404335.1 Kofleriaceae bacterium | reverse complement strand
CAAACAGCGTCGTAGGATGGCGGTCCCGTGACCTACCTCGCCGCCGCCGACCGCTACGCCACGATGAGCTACCGCCGCTGCGGCCGCAGCGGCCTGAAGCTGCCGGCCGTGTCCCTCGGGCTCTGGCACAACTTCGGGGACGGCCGCTCGCCCGAGCTCAACCGCGCGATCCTGCGCCGCGCCTTCGACCTCGGCATCACCCACTTCGACCTGGCCAACAACTACGGCCCGCCGCCCGGCAGCGCCGAGACCAGCTTCGGCCAGGTGTTCGCGGCCGACCTCCGGCCGTACCGCGACGAGCTGATCATCTCGACCAAGGCCGGGTACGACATGTGGCCCGGCCCGTACGGCGAGTGGGGCTCGCGCAAATATCTCCTGTCCAGCCTCGATCAGTCGCTCCGCCGCATGGGCCTGGACCACGTCGACATCTTCTACAGCCACCGCTTCGATCCCGAGACGCCGCTCGAGGAGACGATGGGCGCGCTCGACACCGCCGTCCGCTCCGGCCGCGCGCTCTACGTCGGCGTCTCGAACTATTCGCCCGAGCAGACCCGGCAGGCCGCACAGATCCTCGCGGCGCTGGGCACGCCGCTGCTGATCCACCAGCCGCGCTACAACCTGCTCGACCGCCGGATCGAGCACGGCCTGCTCGACGCGCTCGGCGACCTCGGCGTCGGCGCGATCGGCTATTCGCCGCTCGCCCAGGGCATCCTGACCGACCGCTACCTCGGCGGCATCCCCGACGGCTCGCGCGCCAGCCTCGGCCACTTTCTCAAGGCCGATCAGCTCGACGCCCACGTCATGACCCGCGTCCGCGCGCTCGACGGCCTCGCGCGGCGCCGCGGCCAGTCGCTGGCCCAGCTCGCCCTCGCCTGGACCCTGCGCGACCCGCGCATGACCTCCACGCTGATCGGCGCCAGCAGCGTCGCCCAGCTCGAGGCCAACGTCGCCGCGCTCGCCAACCTGGCGATCACCGCCGACGAGCTGACCGCGATCGACGAGCACGCCGCCGGGATCTCGGGGTAGCCGTCGCCGTTCGAGCGACCGGGGACGCCGAGCCCACCGCTCCGCTGCACGATCTGATCGAGCGTCCGCGGCATCCACTGACTAATAGGCCTGGATCGTCGCCCACACGGTGTTCCCCACCGAGTAGATGACGGCGGCGCCCGAGCCACCGGGCAGTGGCGCGGGGATCGGCGAGCTGCCGGTGGCGGACTGGAACCCGACATAGACATCGTCGTTGAACGCCGCGAGCGACAGCCCGGCCGTCGCGCTCTTCGCCGTGCCGAGCAACGCTGCCGGGCTCCACGTCGCGCCGCGGTCCTGCGTGACGCGCAAGAACACCTGGCCCGTGCTCATCATGAACGCCGCGTAGGCCACGCCGCTCGGCCCGCTCGCGACCGCGACTTGGACGACGGTGCCGGATGTGCCCTGCCCGGCGGTCAGATCGAACGGCGGCGTGAACGTCTGCCCGCGATCGGTGCTGACCGCGACGTCCGCGCTGGGGCTGCACGGGAACGCCGCATAGATCGTGCCGCTGCCGTCGGCGACGATCTTGCGCGCTGCGTTCGCCACCGACGTGGTGCACGCCAGCGCCCCGCTGATCTTGACCGGCGCGGTGGTCTGGAACGGCTCGACGTGGCAGTGAGCGTCGCAGCCGTCGCCGTCGATCACGTTGCCGTCATCGCACGACTCGCCGAGCGCAAGCTCGACGAAGCCATCGCCGCACACGTCGATGTTCGTGCACACGCCGGCGCTGCACGCGCCGTGGAACGGGCCCGTGCAGCGATCGCTCTCCAGCACGCCGCAGCACGACGCGCCATCCGGGGCATCGGCCAGCCCGCAGCTGCCGTCGACGTTGCACACGCCAACGTGACAATCATCGGGCGCGCCGGGCGACGCACAGCTGACCGCGGTGCCGCCGCAGACGCCGCCCGTGCAGGTGTCGCCCGTGCTGCACGCGTTGCCGTCGTCGCACGCGGCACCATCGGCCTTCACCGGATTGGAGCACGACCCGGTCGTCGCGTCGCAGGTGCCTGCCTCGTGTCACGCGTCGCTGGCGAGGCAGGTGACCGCGGCGCAGAGATCGGAGCTCGCTGCGCTCCCCGACCGAGTATTGTCACCGCAGGCGACGATAAATAATGCGACCGCGCACAACGTGCAGAACAAGCGACTCACGAGTACCTCCGCTTCGAAAGCTCGGGTTCGCTCGATGTCCGACATCACCCGATGCCTGGCTGTCCCTCGATTCCCCACTGTACCGAGCCATATAGGAAGACGCTACGCTCGTGATAGCGATTGCCTGTCGAAAACGCGCCACCTGCGTGAGGGCGCTACTACAGCTAATCGTGTCCTGCGTTGATGCGGCATCGAGCTGCGGCGATCCTCGAGGGCGCCGGCCAATACCACGTTGTGTCCGTGCCATGCAGATTTCTGCGCATACCCGCGCTCACCAACACCGCACAATGCTCCGCCGCGCGCTGCTCCAGCGCGGCGGAATCCCGGCCGCGGAGGCGCGTCTCCAGCGCATGGCCTACGGCTCGGTCGATGGCGCCTTGGCCGGCTGCCACAGCACGCGCCAGCCGCCGTGCTCCGACCAGCGCATCAGCACCGGGCCGTGCTGTGCGAGGAGCGAGCCGTCGCGGTCGACGCCGATCAGGTGCGGGGCGACGACGTCGCCGAGATCGGTCGTGCGGCCGCCGCGCACGCGATACAGGTGCTCGCCGTGGATGGTGTAGGCGGCGACGGCGTTCTGGGCGAGCGCGATGTCGGCGACGTTGGTGTTGAGGTTGGAGGCGAGCTCGTCGACGATGCGGTCGCCGCGAAACCGCACGAGCTTCTCGGTGCCGCCGCAGCCCCAGAACCGGTCGAGCACGAACGCCAGGTGATCGGACGTGCCGCGCACGATGGGCAGCTGCGCCCCCGATAGCCAGCGGGTATGCGCGAGGTCGCTCGCGGCGCTGCGAAGCTTGGTGCGGGGGGACTCTGGTTCGAGCCATTCCTGACGAGTCAGCCACACGCGGCCGTCGGCGGTGAGCTGCAAGGTCTCGGCCTCGGGCGGGGTCATGTAGCGCCAGGTCGCGCCGTCATCATCGGACAGCGCGAGCAGGCGCGCGGGCTGCTTGGGCGGCGCCGGGGCGGCCGGATCGGCCGGGGCGGCCGGGGCTGCGGGATCCGTCGGTGGCGCCACCGGCGGGGGCGAGCTGTAGTTGCGCATCACCGCGGTCCACGGGCCGGCCGCGGCGAGCGAGAGCCACGAGTCGCCCATGGTGCGGCCGCCGACGCCGGCCGCGAGGGTGCCGAGCGGACGCCAGGCGATCGCGTCGTCGCCGGCGTGGACCACGCCGAGCTCCTTGCCGTCGTGGAGCATCACGGCGCGGTCGCCGGCGAGCGCGAGCTGCTCGATGTGACCTTCGAAGGCGTAGCGCGCGAAGGTCTGGCCGCCGTCCCACGAGATCTGCAGCTCGTGGACGCCCTTGATCGCGAACGCGCAGCCCGCAGGATCGATGGTGTAGGTCTGATCGGGGCCCGGATCGTCGTAGCTGCCGTCGAGCATGCCATCGGCCAGCGGCACGCCGACGGTCTCGAGGTGCGCGGCGCAGCGCGAGCTGACCGGCGCGGCCAGCTTGGGCGCAGGCGGCGGCGGCACAGGCGGCGGCGGCGGTGCGGGCGGCGGGATGGGCGCCAACGCGGGCGCGGGCGTGACGCGCTCGATCACCACCGGCGGTGTCGAGACGACCAGCAGGCGAAGGGGCACCTCCCGCGGCCACAGCGCATAGCCCGCGGCAAACACCGACGCGCCGAGCGCGACGGCAAGCAAGCGACGAGTTCCCCGGCAAGATCCAGCGACCGCACGTTCGAGCATCGGCTGGCAGCTCAGCAACCCTCGTGCCTCGTCGCGGCGCCAACGATTTCAAGCCAATGGCCGCCCGCGTGGCCCTGGGCCCACGCCGATCGTGTTCCGCCAGCCAGTGTGCAGATGTCGGTGAACGCTCAGAACTTGAAGTGGTCCTGCTTCTTGGGCGGCTGGCTGGCGAGCCGCAGATCGATCTGCGCGCCGATGAGGTCGGTCTCGCGCTCGAAGTCTTCATCCGACATCTCGACGTCCTGCGCGATCGGCTGCGCGATCGCCTGCGCCTGTGGCTGCTGCGCGGCATTGAGCAGCTGGACCAGGCGCCCGCGCAGCGTCTCCATCAGCGCGTCGCTGTGCAGCTGCAGCGCGCCGAGCTGCTGAATATACGGCTTCCAGACCTTGCCCCGGATCATGCCCCCGGTCTTGAACGTCTCGCTCGCCGCATCCCAGCTGTAGCAGTGGTGCAAGACCTTCTGCTGATACGCGATGTCCGCGCCCGGGTAGTACGAGATATGGATACTGGCCGGGTCGGCCTCGCTGATCGAGTAATGACAGATCAGCGCCGGAATGCCCTGGACGGCGAGGTTATCGGAGGTCTGCTGTGGGCTGCCGAGCGCGGTCTGGCGGAACCCGCCGCCGATCGCCTGCTGGACGAGCGGCATGGTCACGCCGCGCAGCTGCGCGGTGGCCGTGGCCGCGCCCGGCGTGGCGAGCTCCTGGGCTGGCTCGCCGGTCGCGCCGTGGACGGCGCGGGCGCCCATCTCGTCGGCCTCGCGCTCGAGGCCCGGGTCGTCGTTGATCGCGGCGCCGCCGTGGCGCGTGGTCGACGCCACCCGGCCCTGGAGCTGCTGGACGACGTGCCAGGCCTCGTGCGCCAGGTCGGCGTCGTTGCCAGGGCCGAGGTGGATCTCGGTGCCGCGGGCGAACGCGCGCGCGTTGAGCCGGGCCGGCTCGCTCGAGCCGCGGTGGACGCGCACGCCCTCGAGGTCGAGCCCCGAGAGCTGCTCGAGCCCGCCGCGCAGCGTCGCCGGCAGACCGCCGTCGCCCGGTTCGACCGCGCCGCTGGCCCGGGCCGCGCCCTCGCGCTTGAGCTGGTGATGCTCGTCGTCGACCTCCTCCATGCCGGCGTCGTCGGACGCGAGCGGGATGTAGTCGTGGCCGTTGGCGACCGGATCCTCGTCGAGATCGTCGACCTCGGCCAGCGCGCCGTGCTTGCGGACCAGGTGGACCACGACGTCCTCGGTCTCGACGGTCACCGCGTAGACCATGGTCGGGGTCGTGCGCCAGTCGAGCCGCACGTCGTCGCCGGCGAGCTCGTTGATGCGGTGGCACAGCGCGACCAGCTCGTCGCCGACGTGCTGCAGGTGCTTGAGGCAGTCGATGATCGCGTTGCAAAGCACGGTCGGGTTGACCGACGCCGCGGTCGCGAGCACCTTCTCCCAGCCCGCGGCGTCGCCGTGCTCGGCGTCCTCGTCGCCCTCCCAGGCCGCGCCCTGCTGCAGCGTGGGCAGCGCCGGGATCACGTGCAGCACCAGCTCGTGGATCAAGGTCGCCTGGATCTCGGTTTCGTCCTGGACGCGCGCGAACATGTCG